>JBDLIY010000006.1:0-22279 GCA_039714635.1 Planctomycetota bacterium | reverse complement strand
TCGACGGCGCGGTCGGCGTCGAGGCGGTCACCGGACAGCGCCAGCACGTTGGCGTCGTTGTGGCGGCGCGCCATCTCTGCCGCCTCGGAGTCGTGGACCAGGGCGGGGATCCGCGTGAGCCGCTGCGCTTCGGCGGGGGGCGTCCGCTTCGCGGCCCCCTCGCGCTCGGCGGCGGCGCGGATGGTGGTCTCCGCGATGCGGCAGAGCCAGCGGACGAGGAAGTCGTCGCCCCGATCCTCGAACCGGTCGAGCACGGCGAGCGCAGCGGCGTACGTCTCCTGCAGAACGTCCTCGGGCTCCATCTTCCGGCGGAGCACGGCGCCCAGCCGGATGCGGACATAGAGCAACACGCGGGGGGCCGCCGCCACGAGGCGCCGGTCCCTCAGATCAGATCGCTCGGTTCCACTCGAACCCATGCCACATAGTTAAGTGGATTCCGGGCGCGGAATCGCCAACCGCCGGACCCATGGGTCCCCGGCGCTAGAATGGGGAGCGGAGGGAAAACACCGTGCGCGCGATCCTGCTGATGGCTCTTGTCGTTCTCCTCGCCCTCGCACCGTCACCCGCCCACGCCGGCGACGAGGACCGCCTCCGGAACGCCTACCGCCGGGCGAAGGGCGCCGAAGAGCGGGTCAAGGTCGTCCGTGATCTCGGCACGCTCGAGAGCGACCGGTCCGCGGCGATGCTCGACAAGATCGCCGGGGATGACCCGGACGGCTGGGTCCGGAAGAGCGCGGTCGCCGCGCTGGGAACCTCGAAGTCGGAGCGGGCGACGGACCACCTGCTGGATCTTCTCGTCGCCGGCGGGCCGCCGTCCTGGCGGGAGGCGGTGGTCCGCGCGGTCGCGGCCCGACCGGACGGTCGGAAACGGCTCCTTCTCGCGATCGATGACGCCGGCCTGACCGGGCCCGTCCGGGCGCTCCTCGTCGGGAGCCTGGGCTACCTGCCCGACCCCGTGACGCTGCATCGGCTCTACCTGCTGGCCCGCGACGACCGGTTCCTCGTCCGGACGGAGGCCCTGCGCGCGCTCGGGCGGCGGCCGGACTCCGTGGACGACCTGCCGCCGGTCCTCGTCCACGCGCTGAAGAACCGGGGCGATGTCGCGACGCTGCTCACGGTGCTCGACCTGATCCGGGCGCGCCCGGACGCCGTGTACCTCCCGACCCTCCGGAAGATGCCCCCGGCCCGCGATCCGCGAGTTGGCCCGGCCATCACCCACACGATCGAGACGATCGGGATGGCGGAGTGGGAACGGAAGAAGCGCGCGGCCGAGGACGACGGATACGCGCCGCCACCGCGGCCGAAGAAGCCGACTCCCCGTCCGCGCTACGACCTGGTCTTCGCGTTCGACGCCACGGGATCGATGCGTGGGAGCGCGACGCGGATGCGGCGGAAGATCGAGCAGCGCCTGAAGGACCTCGGCCCGGAGGTCGCGGACGTGCGGGTCGGGCTCGTGGTCTTCCGCCAGGTCCGGAAGGGCGTCAACTGGAAGAGCCCGGACTTCGTCCCGCTGACGCACGATCTCTCGACCATCCGGACGTTCCTCGCGAACTTCGACCAGAAGTACCCGGCGGACTCGCAGGGTGCGGCGATCTTTCACGGCCTGCACCTGGGCCTGGACCGGATGGCGTGGCGCGCGGACGCGACGCGCGAGTTCCTGCTCTACTGCGACACCGGGTGCCACGAGGCCGGGCCCTGCCGGCGGGTGGTGACGCGCCACGCGGACGAGGTCCGGATCCGCTTCTGGTGGCGGGGAGCCACGCCCCACGACCACATCGCGAAGCTGGCCGCGCTCGCCGGGGAGCCCGTGATCACGGAGTAGGGGCGGCGCGGGTTTCGGGGTTTTGGGATGAAAGAACCTGTCTCGGTATCGGCGGTTACAGGTAACCCAGGCCCTCCAGCGTCTGCCTGAGGACCTCGTCCTCCTCGGCCGACAGGCCGGCGTCGGCCTCCGCCGCGTCCGGGGCCTCCGCCGCCCGCTCCTCCGTCCGGGCCGCGAGCAGGTCCTCCGTGAACATGTCGCGCAGAACCCTCCCGTCCGCCCGCTCCGGGATCGGCAGGCCCGCCGCGTAGAGCAGCGTCGGCATCACGTCGACCAGCGCCGCGCCGTCCACCTCGCCCCGCGCCACGCCCGGCCCCGACGCGAAGAACACCCCCGCCTGGCGGTGATAGCCGTCCGGGATGCGGTGCTGACGGAAGATGCCCTTGCCGTCGATCTTCGTGACGACGCGGTAGCGGTCGATCTCGGGGACCATGACGATGTCGGGAGCCGCCTCGAGATACGGGCCGTCGTAGAGTTCCTCGCGCTTCACGACCCGCTCGCACACGAGTTCGCCCGTGTCGAGGAACGTGAGCTCCCTGAGCTTCGCGATGATCTCGTCGCGAAGAGGCTCGTAGTCGGCCTGCTTCACCGTCCCCTGGGGCTGGCGGCCCTCCAGGTTGATGTGGATGCCCCGCGTGTCCGACGAGTAGAGGTACGCGCGCGTCTTCGACCAGTCGATCGCCAGCTCGCCCTTCAGCCCGAGCCGCTTCAGGATCCGCGTGCCGAGCTTGTCCTTCCGGCGCGCCTCCTCCGGCTCGTCCATGAACCAGTTGAAGCGACGCTTCTGGTAGTCGTCCTGGAACTCGGAGACGAGACGGACGCCGAGGTAGCCCTCCCGGCGCAGCCACCGGTTCACGTAGAAACGCCGGTCGGTGTTCGTGAAGCCGTGGTCGGAGAGGACGAGGACCATCGTCCGGTCGCGATCGACGCGCTCGAGGATCTTCCCGATCTCCCCGTCGATGAGGACGTACAGCTCCCGGATGCGGTCCATCTCCTTGCGCCAGAAGTGGTGCTGCATCCGGTCGGTGTTCGTGAAGACGCCGACGAGGAGGTCCCAGTCCGGCTCGCGGTCCATCATCCGGCGGATGACCTCGCCGCGCGCCGCCGTCGTCTTCATCAGGTGCTCGCGAAAGGTCTCCTTCTCGTCGAAGAGGCCGCGGTCGATGTCGATCCGGTAGTCGGGAACCTGCTCCTCGATCTCGGCCTGGAAGTCGGCCGGGTGCGTGAACTCACGGCCCGGCGGCGTCAGCATGCCCGACACGAAGACCCCGTCGACCTCCGGCGTCGGCCAGGTGATCGGCACGTTGAGGACGGAGGCCTTCCGCCCGGCGGCGCCGAAGACGTCCCAGAGCTTCGTCCCGCGGATCGAGCCGAGGGAGACAAGGGAGGTCTCGCCGGTGCCCGGGCGCTCGGTCACGAAGCCGAAGACGCCGTGGCGGCCGGGGTTCCGGCCGGTCATGAAGGTGGCCCAGGCCGGCGCGGAGACGGGCGGGATCACGGAGTCGAGGAGGCCGGAGGCGCCCTCGTCCCGGATCGCCGCGAGGTTGGGGAGATCTCCGGCGTCGAGCCACGGGCGAATCAACTCGAGGTCCGCACCGTCGAGGCCGATCACGAGGAACTTGTCGGGGGGTTTCGTGCTCATGGGTGGGAGCCATTCTTGCACGGGCGCAAACCGCGCCGGGTGGCATTTCATGGCGCACGACGCCGTTGACGACCCACGGAGGGCATCCTAGACTCACGCTGTATCTCTTTGCGCAGGGGGCACTGACGATGTCGACAGCAGCGTGGGTTCGCGTCGCGACTCTCTCGATCTTCTCGGTCCTCGGCGCCTGCGCGTCACCGGAGGAAGAAGTCTGGAGCAAGGCGGTCGAGAACCTCTACTCCTTCGAGGGCACGATTCCCGGCGAAGTCACCGGAGATGCGGCGGAGTTCCCGGTCCCGGTGCTGGTGCAGGTCCAGCGGATCCGACGCAGCCTCGCCGAGCGCTCGAAGTACGTCCTCGCCCAGAAGCCGAACCCGGCCCAGCCGTGCCGAGAACGGGAGTTCACGTACCGATTCCGGAAGCCCGGCTACGGCGACCTGATCCACGAGGGCAAGGCCTCGACGGATGAGAAGGGCGTGCTGAGGATTCCGGTTCCCGCCGCCGTCCGGGAGCAGGGCTCCCGGGGCCTCGGCGCGGAGCTCGAGGTGACCGCCGTCCTCTCGATCGGACGGACCGATGGGCAACTCAACCGGACGTCGAACCTGTCCGAGCCCCGCGTCCGCTTCGACGGCGGCTACGTGGTGACTCTGCCGACGAAGATGCTCTCCGACCTGTGGCTCCGGTTCGGGGACCGGTGACCGTGAGATGCCCTCACTGTGACGCGGAGCTTCCTCCCGACGGGGCCGAGTGCGACTGCCGGCGCGCGCGGACCCCGGAGGTCGACCTCTCGGCGGAAGAGACCGGCGTCTTCGATCCGCCGCCCCTCCGGCCCGGCTGGCCGGACACCCGGCCCGTCCCCTTCCCCCCCGCCGATCGCTTCGAAGTCCGGCAGGAACTCGGACGCGGCGGCTTCGGAATCGTGTGGATGGCCCGGCGTCACGGGGACGCCGGCGGACCGGTGGCCGTCCGCCGCCTCATCGCCCCCAACGCCGACGCCGAGCGGGGGATCCAGGACTTCCTCGGGGAGGCGAACGCGATCCGTCGGCTGGAGCACCCGGGGATCGCCGGTCTGATCGAGGTCGACCGGGACGAGTACGGACCGTACGTGGTGACGGAGTACGTCGAGGGCCACCGGCTCGACCACGAGATCGACCGGCGCGGGCCGTTCGAAACCGAGGATGTCATCCGGATCGGCGGACAGCTCTGCCAGGCACTGCACCACGCACATACGCTTCCGGATCCTGTCGTCCACGGACGGCTCGACACGACGAACATCCTCCTGGTCCCGCCGCAGGACCATCCCCGGATCCTCGACTTCGGGCTCTCGTCGGGCCACCCGGGCGGCAAGACCCCGGCGGACGACATCCTCGCGCTCGGCACCGTGCTCGGGCAGATGGTCACGAGCTGGAGCCCGTCCCTGCGGGCCGTCGAGGACGAGATCCCGCCCGCCCTGCGCCCCGTGATCCGGAAGGCGACCGCGGACGCGCCGGAGGACCGCTACGCCACGATGGAGGAGTTGCGAGAGGCCCTGCTCCGGCCGGTCGAGGAGACGACGCCTTCCCCCCCGCTGGTGGAGGTCCGCCGGGAGGACGACATCGCGGAGGTGGAGGAGCGCATCGTCCGGCGCCTCTCGTCCGCCCGTTACCGCGAGGCCTACGAGCTGTGCCGGGACGCGAACGAGCGGTTCCCGGGACACCCCCGCCTGGCGGAACTGGCCAACGAGGCGCGCGGGAGGATGCGGAACTTCAAGGAGCACCTGAAGCTCGGCCGCGAGGCCCTCGGGCAGGCCGACTGGGCCCGGGCGGAGGAGTGCTTCCGGGAGGCGGAGGAGTTCTCTCCCGCGGACGACGGCCGCGCGCTGGAGGGAGTCCGGAAGGCGAGGGAAGGTGCCTTCCACTCCCACCTCGACCGGGCGGAGACCGAGATCGGGAAGCGGCGCTGGAAGAAGGCCGGGGCGGAGCTTTCTCTCGCCAGGAAGATCCGGCCCCGCGACGGCCGGCCGGGCGACGTGGAGGCCTTCCTCCGCCGGCGCCGGCGCGGTGTACGGCGCCGACGGGTGCTGCTCGGGCTCGCGGTCGTCCTGATCGCCGCGGGATGGCTCACGATGCACCGCATCGCGATCTGGCGCGTCTCGCGCGGTGACGTCGGCACGGCGGCCCTGCTCCACGACTGGTTCGCCCCGGTCATGCTCGAAGAGCCCGACGTCGCCTCGGCGATCGCCGACCACTGGACGACCGAAGCCGAGCGCCTCGCGGAGGAGGACCCACGCCGGGCGCTGAAGTGCCTGACGACGGCGGCCGCCTACCGACCGGGAGAACCCCTCACGCGGCTGCGCGGTGAGTTGCTGCTGGTTCTCGCGGAAACGGCCTCCCCGGAGGAGAGCCGGCAGGCGGTGCGGGACGCCCGGTCCGCGCGGTCCCTGGCGGAGCAGGCCGGTCTCGCCGACCTCGTCACCGCGGCCGAAGCGTGTCTCGCGAAGTGCGAGGAGAGCGCGAGGGCGCAGATGCTCGCCGGTTTCGTGCCGGCGGCGGACTCGATGCCGGTGAGCCGAACACCCGAGTGCCGGCTCCGCTTCTCGGCGTCGCAGGAGATCCACGTCGTCGAAGCCGTGCTCGTGGACGAAACGGGGGAGACGCCCCTCCGTCGAGCCGGCGCGGAGTTCGTCCACGACTGCACGTTCGCGGAAGAGGGCACGAAGGAGTGGACGCTCACGATCCGGGACGACCTCGGCATCGAGGCGACCTTCCCGGAACCCGTCCGGGCGACCTGTGACGCGACACCCCCGACCGTCGTCGCCGAGCGGGCGGAGGAGGGGGTCGTCCTCGCGGACCGGAGGAACTTCGAGTTCCGCTTCTCGGTCTCCGACCGCTCCCTGAACGAGGGAGGATTCCCCCTCGCGTCCGTCCGGGCCCGGGTGAACGACGGGGAGTTCGAGGACGTCGAGCCCCCCCACACCCTGGTCGTCCGAATTCCGGAGGACGAAACCGGCGCGACCGTGACGGTCCGGGCCGAGGACGCCGCCGGCAATCCGGCGGAGGCCGTCTTCACGATCCGCCTCGTCACGGGGAAGCCCACGACGCGCATCCTCGTCCCGGAGGACGTCCACCACGATCCCGGCCGGAACGCGTACTGCACGACGAAGGTTGGTCTCACGCTCCGCGGGGTCACCCGGGCCGACGGCGAGCTCTCCTTCGTCCTCGGCCGTCGCGCGGGGGACGGGCAGGAGGAGCGGACCGAGCTGAGCGCGGAGCATCTCGTGAAATCCGACGATCCCGTGGAGCTCGAGTTCCCGGTCGACCTGGCGCCGGGGGACAACGTCTTCGTCCTGCGCGTCACCGACGGTTTCGGGAACGAGGAGGTGTCGGATCCCGTCACGATCTGCGTCGATCGCGAGGCCCCGCGGTTCGGCGACCTCACGCCGAAGGCCGGAACGGGTGAACTGCTCGTGACCGACGAGGACGGTCTCCCCCACCTGCTGATCCCCGCCCCCCGTCCCCTCCGGATCGACGTCGAGGACGCGTCCGGCCCAATACAGCTCCTCGTGAACGGCCGCGCCCTCGAGAAGCGGGAGATCGAGCTCACACCCGGCGACCACGACCTCTCGATCCGCGCCATCGACGCGCTCGGCCACGAGTCCGGGCCGGTGCGACTGCGCTTCCGCTGTCTCGTGCTCCCCGGCACGGTGAAGGTGGAGGTCGGACGCCTCGTGCACGTCTCCGGAGGCGAGCGGATCGAGCTCCGTTACGTCCCGGAAGGACAGATGAACGCCAGCGGCCGGTACCTGCCGAGGCCCCTCCTCGTCGCGGCCCGCAAGGCCACGGTCGACGGCGGGTTCTCGTTCGACGCGGCGCGGACCCGGGCCGGGCAACTCGGGCTCGCGCTTCTCACGGAAGAGGAGTGGATCGAGGTGAGCCGCCTCGGGGCGTTCCGTCCCGCGGACATGTTCGAGGGCGAACCGGAGTGGGTGGCGAGGACCGGGATCGGCGACCTCGGGAAGGCCCGCGACGCGAAGTACCCGGAGGGCTGGCAGGCGACGTGCGGCGGAAAGTACTGGGCGAAGAGTCCGTCTCCCAAGACCTGGGCGAAGGACCGGGCGCCGCAGCCGATCGCGGCGCGGTTCGTCCTCCGCTTCCCGTAGCCCCCGTCCGTGCTTCGTGGTCCGGACGGCCCGCGAGGTAGGATGCACTCATGTCCGAACCCGCGCGCAAGGTCCTGATCCTGGGTCTCGACGGGATGGCGTTCCGCGTCCTCGATCCCCTGCTCGAATCCGGCGAGATGCCCGTGCTCGCGTCGCTGGCCGCACGGACGACGCTCGAGTCCGTCGTGCCCCCCGTCACGCCCCCGGCGTGGTCGTCCTTCCTCACCGGGAAGTCGCCGGGAACGCACGGCATCCTCGACTTCCGGCGGTTCGACCCCGCGATCCGGTCCGAGCGCCTCGGCACCTCCCGCGACGTGAAGTCCGCGACCGTCTTCTCCCTCGCCGCCGCCGCGGGCCTGACCACCGGCGTCGTCCACCTGCCGATGCACTACCCCCCGCCGGAGGACGCGGGCTTCGTCGTCTCCGGCCACGAGACACCGTCCACCGACTCCGCCTTCACCTGGCCGCCGGAGTTGAAGGACGAGGTGCTCGAGACGGTCCCGGACTACCTCTTCCACGTGCGGGTCCAGCGCGGCTACACGTCCCTGCCCGGCGTGTTCCGGGAAACGATCGGACGCGTGATCGAGAACATCCGGTGCCGCGGCGAACTCGCGCGCCACTTCCTCGAGACGCGCGACCCGGACCTCTTCATGGTCCACTTCCAGTCGCTCGACGCGCTGCTCCACTTCGCCTACACCGACCTCTTCGGCGACGACGAGCGCCACGAGCTGACCGTCTCGTGCTTTCGCGAGGCCGACCGGCAGATCGGACGGCTCATGGAGGTCGCCGGGGACCGCCTCGTCGTGGCGCTCTCGGACCACGGCTTCGGGACGCTCGACGGAATCATCTACCCGAACGTGCTCCTCGAGGAGTGGGGGCTCCTCCGGCTCCAGGCCGGGAAGAAGCGGCGCCGGCACGGCCCGGTCCGGCGGTTCGTCGAGGCGACGGCGCTCCGGAAGGTCCTCGAGGCCCATCGCGAGTGGAAGAAGCGCCGGAAGGCGGCGAGCGGGCGGCGCGGCGTGCCGGACCCGATGGCGGAAGCACGCGCGGAGGTGCTGGAGAACGTGCTTCCCCTCGACTGGAGTCGCACGAAGGCCTACGTGCCGACGGCGGGGACCCACGCGTTCGTCTACCTGAACCTGAAGGGCCGCGAGCCCGAGGGCGTCGTCGACCCCGCGGACTACGACTCGCTCCGCCGAAAACTGGCGGACCGGTTCCTCGCGGCGCGCCACCCGCGCGTCTCCGGGCCGCTGTTCGCGGAGGCGATGATGGCGGAGGATGTCTGGGGCCGCGATCGGCGGGAGACCGGGCCCGATCTCGTGCTGACGCCGGCGGAGGCGCTGAACGCCCACCGGAAGCTCATGCGGCAGCCGACGGTCTTCGAGGAGAACCTCCGCGCGGAGGGGACGCACCGCATGGACGGCGTCCTCTTCCTGTCCGGCCCCGGCGTCAAGGCGGGCGCCCGCGACTTCTCCGCGAACATCGAAGACGTCGCGCCGACCGTGCTACGCTGCCTCGGCCTCGAGATCCCCGACGACATGGAGGGGAGTTCCCTGTCCGAGCCGTTCGACGACCTGCCGCCCGAAGTCTTCTGCGCGCCGCCGGAGCGGGACGACCGGGACGGCGGCGACGCCTACGACGACGAAGAGGCGCGCCTCCTCGAGGAGCACCTGAAGGGCCTCGGTTACCTGTAGGGGTGTCATGAGCGACAAGAAGCCGAACATCCTCATCATGCTGCTCGACTGCCTGCGGTGGGACCGCGCCGTCGGCGAGACGGGCGGGGCCGTGATCCCGACGCTGACGGAGCTGCGGGAAGAAGGGACGTCGTTCGACACGACGCTCTCCACCGTCTCCTGCACCACGCCGTCCGTCGCCGCGATGCTCTCGGGCCTCTACCCGCCGAAGAACGGCGTGTTGTCCATGCGGGGCTACCGCTACAAGAAGGACGTGCGGCCCCTCGCCTCCGTCCTCGCCGAGAACGGCTACCACTGCCGGGCCGAGGCGACGGGCCCGCTGATCCCGGAGGTCGGCATCGGGCGCGGCTTCCACGACTACGTCTACCGGGACCGCAGCGAGAACGTCTACTCCCCCTTCGGCGACCGCCTCCTCGACCTGCTGCGCGGCGGGATGCCCGAGCCGTGGTTCCTCTTCGTCCACATCTGGGCCATCCACCGGCCGCGCAAGATCCTCCGGAAGTTCAAGAAGCGCGCGTTCGGCGACACCATGTACGACCGCTCGCTGACGAGTCTCGACACCGTGATGAAACAGGTCGTCGACGCGACGCCGATGGAGAACACGATCTTCGTCACCACCGGCGACCACGGCGAGAAGATGCAGAAGGGCGACTTCTACCGCCAGGCGTATCGCATCGTCTCGCCCGTCAGGTCGTGGGAGAAGAATGTCGACAAGTTCCGGCTGTGGCGGCGGAAGCACCGGCCGAAGTTCGTCCGCCGGCTCATGAAGATCGAGGGCGAGAGCAACTACCACGGTTTCCACGTCCACGACTACCTGACGCGGGTGCCGTGGTTCCTCACCGGCGGGCCGTTCCCGGCCGGGCTCCGGATCGCGGACCAGGTCCGCCACGTCGACATGATGCCGACGCTGCTCGAGGCCGTGGGGATTACGGACGAGGTCACGGGGCGGATCGACGGGCGGAGCGTGATGCCGCTCGTGCGGGGCGAGCCGATGGTGGAGGTCCCGGCCTACATGGAAGCGACGGGGCTGAACCTCGGCAGCAAGAAGAACTGGCGCTCGGGCCTGCGGACGTCGGAGTGGAAGTACTCCCGCCTGACGACGGCCGACGATCCGAAGGAGGAGCTGTACGATCTGAAGGCCGACCCGGAGGAGCAGACGAACCTCGCGGCGGAACAGACGGAGATCGCCTCGAAGATGAACACCGAGATGGAGAAGGTGTTCCTGGAGGGCGACGACGACCTCGAGGAGATGAGCGAGAAGGAGAAGAAGGACCTCGACGCCCGTCTCCGCGACCTCGGATACATGGACTAGGCGGCATTGGGCGGAAACCGATGAGCATCCGCGTCGGCGTCATCACGTACCTCCGGGCGCGCGGCCTGGGCTACGACGCCGTCGCCCTCCGCGACGTCTTCGGATCCGCGGACGGGATCGAGGCGAGCTGGTTCTCCGTCGAGGATCTCTACCGCGTCGACCGCATGCTGCGAAAGCGGAAGATCAGGCCGTCGAAGGTGTCCGGCGACTGGGCGTGGCCGGAGGCGGAGCGCCGGCTCGACCTGCTCACCTGGGTCGGCCGGCAGGACGTCGTGATCACGCTCGAGGTGTTCATGCGCGAGGTGGCGGCGGCGGCCTTCACCGCGGGCGCCCGGCTGATCCACGTCCCGAACCTGGAGTGGATCTCCGATCGCGAGGGCTGGCGGACGGACCTCGCGGCGGCGGACGCGGTCGTGGCGAAGACGCGCCACACCGAGCGGGCGCTGACGGGGGCCGGCCTGACGAACGTGACGTTCCTCCCCTGGTCGGTCCCGATGGAGATCGAGCCGCCCCGCCCCCACGGCTCGCCGCTGACGTTCTTCCACTCGGCGGGGATCGGCGGGTCGCACGACCCGAAGAACCCGGAGGCGGTGCTGGCGGCGTTCACGGACCGGTTCGCCGGGCGGGACGACGTGCGCCTGGTGTTCAAGTCCCAGGTGCCGCCGAAGCGGCGGAAGGCGCCGCTCGACCTGGCGATGGTCGACGCGTTGCCGAACGTCGAGGTGATCGTCGGCGAGGTGTCCACGGCCGAGATGATGGATCTCTCGCGGGCCGCGGACGTGGCGGTCTATCCCTCGCGGGCGGAGGGGTTCGGCCTGCCGTTGCTGGAGAGTCGTTCGCTGTCGGTGCCGGTGATCACGACGGACGCGCCGCCGATGAACGAGTTGGTGGAGGACGGCGTGTCGGGCCTGCTGGTGCCGGGCGTGGAGACGGGCCGCCACCGCCACGTCCCGTTGATCGAGGTGGATCGGGAGGCGCTGGCGGACGCGATGGAGCGCGCGACGGACCCGGCGCTGCTGATGACCTTGAAGGCCGGCGCGGCGCGCGGCCTCCCCGAGCGCCGCAAGGATTTCCGCCATCAACTGCTGACACTGCTGTCTCCTCCATACGGTGTCAGGGCAAAACAAGCGTAGACGTACGGAGTCACCACCCGTGGGGACCGTCACCCCCCTCGGGAGTCAGGGCAAAACAAGCGTAGACGTACGGAGTCACCACCCGTGGGGACCGTCACCCCCCTCGGGAGTCAGGGCAAATCAAGCGTAGACGCGAGGTAGCCGGTCTCCCGCATGTCACTTCTCCAACTGAGAAACGTCACGGTCACGTTCGGCGGACCTCCGGTCCTCGACGGCGCGGACCTCGTGATCCAGCCGGGCGAGCGGCTGTGCGTCCTCGGTCGAAACGGGGCGGGGAAGACCAGCCTGCTCCGCGTCCTGCGCGGCGAACTCGAGGCGGACGCGGGAGAGGTCGCGCGGTCGGCGGGGCTCCGGACCGCGTTGCTGACGCAACACGTGCCCGACGACCTCGCCGGGACGGTGATCGACCTCGTGCGAAGCGCGCCCGGCGTCCTCCCGCCGCGGTCGGTCGAGGAGCACCGGGCCCGCGCCGCGATCTCCCGGGTCGGGCTCGAACCCGAGGCCGACGTGGCCAGCCTCTCCGCGGGCCTCAAACGCCGGGCGCTCCTCGCCGCCGCGATCGCCGCCGACCCCGATCTCCTCCTGCTCGACGAGCCGACGAACCACCTGGACATCGAGGCCATCGCCTGGCTGGAGGACTTCCTCGCCCGCGGGAAGCAGACGCTGGTCTTCGTGACGCACGACCGGGCGTTTCTCCGCCGTATCGCCACCGGGATCCTCGACCTCGACCGGGGCCGGCTCACGCGCTTCCCCGCGGACTACGACGCGTACGCCGAGCGAAAGCAGGGCCTCCTCGGCGTCGAGGAGCGGGCGGACGCCCTCTTCGACAAGCGGCTCGCGGGAGAGGAGACGTGGATCCGGCAGGGCGTGCGCGAGCGCCGGAAGCGCAACATGGGCCGCGTCCGCCGGCTCCAGGCGATGCGCGAGGAGCGGCGGAGCCGCCGGGAAACGGGCGGCACGGTCCGGATGACCGCGCACTCGGCCGGCCGATCGGGGCGCCTCGTCCTCGCGGCGAAGGACGTCTCGTTCGCCTGGGGCGACGCGCCGACGATCCGCGGTCTGACCACCGAGGTGATGCGCGGCGAGCGGCTCGGGATCATGGGCGGCAACGGGTCGGGGAAGACGACGCTGCTCCGGTTGCTCCTCGGGGAGCTGGCGCCTCAGGCCGGCGAGTTGCGCCACGGCGTGAACCTGTCGATCGGCTATTTCGACCAGCTCCACGCGGAGCTCGACCCGGACGCCACGGCCGCGGACAACGTCAGCGGCGGCGGTTCGACGGTCACCGTGAACGGTCGGACGCGGAACATCATCGGCTACCTGAGGGACTTCCTCTTCACCGAGGATCAGGTGAAGAGCCCGGCCCGGGTCTTCTCCGGCGGGGAGAGAAACCGCCTGCTCCTCGCGCGGCTGTTCGCCCGGCCATCCAACGTGCTCGTGCTCGACGAGCCCACGAACGACCTCGACGTGGAGACGCTCTCGGTGCTGGAGGATCTGTTGGCCGACTACGCCGGCACGATCCTGATCGTGAGCCACGACCGGGAGCTTCTCGATCACGTGGTCACGAGCACGCTGGTCATCGGGGACGGCGGCGTCGTCACCGAGTCGGTCGGCGGCTATTCGGACTGGTTCGCCCGACGGGCGGCGAAGCCGGCGAAGGCGGGTGGCGCGAAGAAGCGGCGCGAGAAGGCGCCGCCGGCCCGGCCGAAGTCGAAGCTCACCTGGGCGGAGCGGAAGGAACTGGAGACGCTGCCCGGGAAGATCGAGGTTCTCGAAGCCGAGCAGGCCCGGCGGCACGAGGAGATGGCGGACCCTGCGTTCTTCCGGAAGAGCGGCACGGAGATCGCCGATGCGAAGGCCGCGCTCGAGTCCGTCGACGCGGAGTTGTCGGCCACCTACGCGCGGTGGGAGGCGCTGGAGGAGAGGAACTCCTGAACGAACCCGGAGACGGGTAGCCCGACCTGCGTACTCCGGCTATCGCGTCGTCCGCGGGTTCTTCATCCACTCCACGAGCCTCTCCAGGACCTCCTTCGGCACCGTGTGCCCGCCGGGGTACTCCATGAAGTCGTGGGCCACGTCGTGGTGGCCGAAGTACTTCGAGGCCGCCGTCGCCCCGTCGAACGGAACGATGCGGTCTTCCGGCGAGTGGCAGATCAGAACGCGGGTCTTCTTCGCCGCCACCTCGAGTTCCTCCCGGGAGTGCTCGCCGACGGAGAGCCAGCCGCCGATCGGGATCAGGCCGCGGAACCGCTCGGGGTGGGCCAGGCCGACGGACAGCGTCATGCCGGCGCCCTGGGAGAAGCCGGTGAGGAAGACCTGCGTCCGGTCGACGGGGACACGCTTCTCCACCGCGTCGAGGACGTCGAGCACGAAGCGGGTGTTGAGTTCGTGGGAGAGCGCGGCGTCGCGGGGCGGGACGTCTTCGCCGCGGAGGTACCAGCTGAACCCGACGCGGTTGCCGATGGGGAACGGGTACGGCGCCTCCGGGACCGCGTAGAAGAACCGGCCTTCGATGCCGCGCCGCCGGAACAGCGTCGCGAAGCGCTCCGCGTTGTCTCCCATGCCGTGCAGGCCGATGACGAGGGGGAGGCGCTCCCGGGGGTTCACGTCGGCGGGCTTGACGATGCGCACGGGGACGAGGCGCGTGGACGGGATCCAGACGACATCGCCTTTCGCGGCCTTTTCCTCGGCCGCGTGCTCGTCGAGTCTATCGATCAGGGCGGCGAACGCGTCCCCCTCGCGGACCTTCGCGAAGTCCGGATCGCGCCGGATGTGCTCCATGTCGCGGAAGCCGGCGTCGTACGCGGCCTGGAGGAAGGCGACGGCCTGGCTCTCGGCGCCGAGGAGACCGTAGCAGCAGGCGAGGTTGTAGAGCGCGGTGGAGTCGCCGGGGTTCTGCTTCAGGGCCTGGACGTAGGCGCGCGCGGAGTCCTCGTAGCGCTTCTCGTTGTAGGCGGAGTGCGCCTCGGAGATGAGCTTGCGGGTATCGACGCCGACGAGGTCGGCCGGCGAGACTCCCATGATGTCGAGGGGCTCGTCGGCCTTCGGCTCGGGCGCAGGCTCAGCCTCTTGTGCGGGCAGGGCGGGGGCAAGGACGAGGACGAAAAGGACCAGCAGCGGGAAGCACTTCATGGTGACGTCTCCTCCATACGGAGTCAGGGCAAAACGAGCGTCTTCCGGGGCACCCACGCTAGTCCCCCCGTCCCGCCCCCGTCAACCGATGGCATTGAGGTCGGCCGGGCAAAGACCTCCAGCGCTTCCGATATGAGCGCGCTCGCCCGCTCCGCATACTCGTCAACCTCCTGCAGCAGCTTCCGGTGGACCTCGACCCTCCCCCGGACGCAACTCTGAGAGAGCCCGAGCCGCGCCCCCACCTCGGCATGACTCAAACGGCACGTCTCCCGAAGAAGCCCGGACAGCATCACGTCCCAGGCGTTGCGCCGGGCTCGCGCTCGCCCGACGGACCAGTCGGGATCCTCGAATCTCGCCGCCTCGAGAAGCCCCGTCAGGTGGGACGGAGAAACCACTGCGATCCCCGGCCGCGTTCCGTCGGCATTCGCGGCTTTCCGGAGCATCCACTCCGTCACCGCGGACGGCCCCCCCTTCAGCAACTCGTCCAGGGGATCTGCAAGCCCCGGCTCGCCGCGCATCCGCAACTCCACGAGTTCGATCTCGGCCTCGGAGAGAGGGCGCATGAGCATGCGCTCGTACAGCTCCGGTGAGTACTCGCACAGACCCTGTGTCAGCATCTTTTCGATGAGATCCCGACTCAGCCACTTCGGCCCTTGGCTGGTCAGATAATGGTAGGCGCTTCCGAATGGATAGAGCCCGGCGTCGGAGACGATCCGCGCCCCCTCGGAGTGCAGGTCGATGTAGCGGATCAGCGTCCACAGGTAGCTCTCGGAGTCGATCCTCCGCGACCCGAAGCGGCTCCGGAACAGCGGCCCGTCGCGCTCACGCAGCCGGTTGAACCACCGGACATACTCGTTGAGGATGACCCGCATCCCTTCCGAGATCTCGCCCTTGGGGCTCTCGGCAAGGATGTGGTAGTGGTTCGGCATCTGCACATAGGCGTGGACGCGGATCCGACCTCGCCGATGTTCACGTGCAGCGCGGGACTGGAAGTAGCGGGCGTCGGTCCGGTTCTCGAAGATCGTCCGTTTCGCGACACCGCGGCCAAAGAGGTGCAGGAGCACCCCCGGTTCGTCGCCTCTTGGTTTGCGTGACATGTGCGCCTCCCTGAAGGAGACGCACGAGAACCGAAATGGTCTCGGCTAATTTGGGCGGAGTCGGGCAAAACACGGGGAAGGTGCGCGTTTTGCCCTGACTCCGTATGGAGGAGACGTGCTACCGGCGGACGTCGTTTTTCTGCGGAGCGTAGTCGTGGTCGCGCTTGCTGACCACCGTCGCGGACTCGATCCTGTCGCCCTGCGCGATCGCGTCGACCACGTCCTCGCCCGTCACGACCTTGCCGAAGACCGTGTGCACGTTGTCCAGGTGCGGCGTCGCCGTGTGCGTCACGAAGAACTGGCTGCCGCCCGAGTTCGGGCCCGCGTGCGCCATCGAAAGCACCTTCGGCTCATGGATCTTCGCGTTGCCCTTCGTCTCACAGTCGATGCAGTAGCCCGGGCCGCCCGTGCCCCACCGCGACTTCTGCGACTCGTCCTTCGTCAGCGGATCGCCGGCCTGGATGACGAAGTTCGGGATCACGCGATGGAAGACGATCCCGTCGTAGAACCCGTCATCGACGAGAGACACGAAGTTGGCGACGGTGTTCGGCGCGTCGTCCTCGAACAACTCGAAAAGGATCTCGCCCTTCGTCGTCACGAACTTCACCTGCGGCAGCGGGTCGGACATGTCAACTCCTGTGATCTGTGTGGGAAACGCGGATCGTAACGGTTTCGGGGTTTTGGGATGAAAGAACCTGTCTCGGTATTAGATATGCAGCGCCCTTCCGTCCACCGCCAGCGCCGCCTCCTTCAACGCCTCCGACAAGCTCGGGTGCGCGTGGCACGTCCGCGCGATGTCCTCCGCCGACGCGCCGAACTCCATCGCCGCCACCGCCTCCGCGATCAGGTCGCCCGCCCGGGCGCCAATGATGTGCACGCCGAGGACGCGGTCCGTGCCAGCGTCGGCCAGCACCTTCACCCAGCCCTCCGTCGCGTTCATCGCCCGCGCCCGACCGTTGCCGATGAAGGGGAACTTCCCGGTCCGGTACGCGACCCCCGCCTCCGTCAGCTCGTCCTCGGTCTTCCCCACCGAAGCGATCTCCGGATGCGTGTAGACCACGCCGGGGATCGCGTCGTAGTTCACGTGGCCACGGCCCGTCACGATGCCCTCGACGCAGGCCACGCCCTCCTCCTCCGCCTTGTGCGCGAGCATCGGACCGCGGATCACGTCGCCGATCGCGTAGATGCCCGGCGCGCTCGTCTCGAACGAATCGTCCACCGGGATGATCCCCGGCTTCTCCGTCTCGAGGCCGACCGACTCCAGGCCCAGGCCGTCCGTCACCGGGACGCGGCCGACCGAGAGCAGCATTCGCGCGCAGCGGATCGACTCCTGGCCCTCCACGTCCACGACCACCTCGTCGCCGTCCACGCGCGCGCCCGTGACCCGGGCGCCGAGCTGGAATTTCAGCCCCTGCTTCGCGAAGACCTTCTGCGCCTCCGCCGCCAGCTCCGAGTCCATGCCCGGGAGGATGCGGTCGAAATACTCCAGCACGGTCACCTTCGAGCCGAGGCGGTTCCACACCGAACCCAGCTCGAGGCCGATCACCCCGGCGCCGATCACCACGAGCGTCTCCGGCACCTCGGGGAAGGAAAGCGCCTCCGTGCTCGTGCCGATCCGCACGCCGTCGCGCTCGATCCCCGGCAGGCCGGCCGAGCGGCTGCCCGTCGCGATGATCACGTGCTTCGCTTCGAGGACCTCCTCGCCGTCGGCCGTCGCGACGACGACCTTCCCCGGCCCGTCGAGGCGCGCGGTGCCCTCGTAGCGCGTGACGCCGTTTCGCTTGAACAGCCCCGCCACGCCCTGGGTCAGCGCGCGGACGACGCGGTCCTTGCGCTTCATCATCGCCTTGACGTCGACGGTGACGTCGGCGGCCCTGATGCCGTGCTGCTTGAGCCCGCTCTTCGCCTCGTGGAACTTCTCGCTCGATTCGAGGAGCGCCTTCGACGGGATGCACCCGATCCTCAGGCACGTCCCGCCGAGCGCCTTCTCCTTCTCCACGCAGGCGGTGTCGAGACCGAGTTGGGCGGCGCGAAGGGCGGCGACGTATCCGCCCGGTCCGGCTCCGATCACTACGAGGTCGTGCTGGGGCATGTCGGTGTCTCTCCCGTCTCAGATCTCGAGCAGCATGCGGCTCGGGTTCTCGATGCAGTCCTTGATGCGGCGGAGGAAGGTCACCGCCTCCCGGCCGTCGACGATGCGGTGGTCGTAGGTCACGGCGACGTACATCATCGGCCTGAGGACGATCTCGCCGTCGATCCCCACGGGCCGCTGCTGGATCGCGTGCAGCCCGAGGATCCCGCTCTGCGGCGGGTTGACGATCGGCGTCGAGAGGAGCGATCCGTAGATGCCGCCGTTGCTGATCGTGAACGTGCCGCCGGAGAGTTCCTCCAGCGTGAGGCGGTTCTTCTGCGCGCGCTCCGCGAGGTCGGCGATCGTCTGCTCCACTTCGGCGAAGGAGAGCCGGTCCGCGCCGCGGACGACCGGCACGACGAGCCCCTTCCCGCCGCCGACCGCCACACCGATGTCGTAGTGGTTCCGGTAGACGATCTCCCCGCCCTGACCGGAGTCGCGGATCTCCCCGTTGATCACGGGGACGAGCTTCAGCGCGTCGATGACCGCCTTCACGAAGAAGGACATGAAGCCGAGCTTCACGCCGTGCTTCGCGAGAAACGCCTCGCCGTGCGTCTTCCGCAGCGCCATCACGGCCGTCATGTCGATCTCGTTGAAGGTCGTGAGCAGCGCCATCGTCTGCTGGGCGTCGACGAGCCGCTCGGCCACGCGGCGGCGAAGGGGGCTCATCGGCACCACCTCCTCCTCGCCGGCCGGCGCGGGCGAGGGTGCCGGCGCACCCGGCGCGGGCGAGGGCGAAGGCGCCTGCTTCTCCGCGATCGCGCGCTCCACGTCCTCCTTCAGGACGCGGCCGCCGGGGCCGGTGCCCGTGACGTCGGCCGGCGGAATCCCGTGCTCGGCCATGAGACGTTGCGCCGCCGGCATGATGCGCGACTCGATGGCGGGGCCGGGCTCGGTCGTCGGCTCCGGGACCGGCTCGGGCTCGGGGTCGGCCGCCGCCGGCGCCTCGCCGCCGCCCTCGGCCGCTTCCATGAAGCCGATCACCTCCCCGACGGTCGCCGGGTCGCCGGCGTCCTTCAGGATCTTCACGATCTTCCCGCGGACCGGCGCCGGCAGCTCGAAGGAGACCTTGTCGGTGTCGATCTCCACGAGCCCCTCGTCCGTCTCGACGACATCCCCGACGGACTTCAGCCACGTGCCGATCTGGACCTCGGTGATGGATTCCCCGACTTCGGGGACGATGAGTTCGACCGTCATCCGGAATGCTCCCGTTTCGCCTTTCCCACGATGGTCTTCTACTCCGCGAACGCGGCTTCCAGCAAGATCCCCTGTTCGACGCGGTGCGCCGCCGCCGAGCCCGTCGCGGGGCTCGCCGATTCCGGCCGCGTGATCCCCGTGAGGGGCCACCGGTCGTGGATCCGATCGAGGAACCGCTTCCGGACGTGCGGCCAGGCGCCCATGTTCTCCGGCTCCTCCTGGACCCAGTAGACCGGCGTCTCCTCGGGGTACGGACGCAGCGCGTCGCGGACCGCGTCGTCGTGCAGGGGATACAGCTGCTCGAAGCGCAGGATCGCCACGTCCTCGCGCCCGCGCTTCTCCCGCTCCGCCTTCAGATCGTAGTAGATCTTCCCGGAGCAGATCAGCACGCGGCGGATCTCCCGATCGAGCGGGCGGATCTCGTCCGCGAGGATCGGGTGGAAATGCCCGCGGGTGAACTCCGTGAACCCGGAGACCGCGGCCGGGTTCCTGAGCAGGCTCTTCGGGCTCATCATCACGATCGGTTTCCGCCAGGGGCTGAGGACCTGCCGCCGCAGCGCGTGGAAGTGCTGCGCCGGCGTGGTGAGGTTCACGATCTGGATGTTGTCCTCGGCGGTGAGCGACAGCCAGCGCTCGAGGCGCGCGCTGGAGTGCTCCGGCCCCATGCCCTCGAAGCCGTGCGGGAGGAGCATCACGAGGCCGTTCAACCGGCGCCACTTGTCCTCGCCGCTGATGATGAACTGGTCGATGATGACCTGGGCCGCGTTCACGAAGTCCCCGAACTGCGCCTCCCACAGCACGAGGCCGTCCGGCGTGTCGAGGCTGTAGCCGTATTCGAAGCCCAGGACGCCCGCCTCCGAGAGCGGGCTGTTCACGATCTCCACCGGGGCCTGGTCCGGAGAGAGGTTCGCCACCGGCATGTACTTCGACCCGTCCTTCACGTCGTGGACGACCGAGTGCCGATGGGAGAACGTCCCGCGCTCCGAGTCCTGGCCCGTGAGCCGGACGCGGACGCCCTCGGACACGAGGGACGCGATCGCGAGCATCTCGGCGGCGCCCCAGTCGAAGGGCCGCGCGCCCTGCCCCATCTCGCGGCGAAGCTGGTAGCCCTTGACGATCTTCTTGTGGGGCGTGAAGCCCTCCGGCAGCCGGACCAGGCCGTCCATCAGCTCGCGCACGCGGTCGTCGCTGATGCCCGTGTAGACGGAGTGCGCCTGGGTCTCCGGTCCGCCGAAGTACCCGAGCCACACGCGCCCCGGCTTCTCCGACGCATGGATGTAGTCGTCGGCGCGCGCCGCGGCCAGCTCGTCCTCGAGGATCCTCCGCGCCTCGTCGGCGATCTCGTCCGCCTCCTTGCGCGTCACCTCCCCGAGCTTCAGCAGGTGCTCGAGGTAGCCCTGCCGCGTGGACTTCCGCTTCCGGATGGCCTCGTAGAGAAGCGGCTGGGTGAAGCCCGGCTCGTCGCCCTCGTTGTGGCCGAAGCGTCGGTAGGCGTACATGTCGATGACGACGTCACGCCGGAACTCCCGCCGGAAGTCGAGGGCGAGGGAAACGACCTGCGCCACCGCCTCCGGGTCCTCGCCGTTCACGTGGAAGATCGGAATCTGGAGCATCTTCGCCACGTCGGTGGCGTAGACGCTCGAGCGCGACTGCTCCGGCAGCGTCGTGAAGCCGATCTGGTTGTTCAGGATGACGTGGACCGCGCCGCCGACGCGGTAGCCGGCGAGCTCCGAGAGGTTCAGCGTCTCCTGGACGATCCCCTCCCCCGCGAACGCGGCGTCGCCGTGGATCAGCAGCGTCATCCCGGTCTGCCGGAGGTGGTCGCCCGCGCGGTCCTGCTTCGCCCGCGTCCGCCCCATCGCGACGGTGTTCACGAACTCCAGGTGGCTCGGGTTGAAACAGAGCGACAGCGCGACCTTGCGCCCGGATTCGGTGATCCGGTTCTTGCTCCACCCGAGGTGATACTTCACGTCCCAGCCACCCATGTGGCGCTCGGGTTCGGCGTCGTCGAACTCCCGGAAGATCTCGCTGGGGTTCTTGTCCATGATGTTCCGGAGCACGTTCAGCCGGCCCCGGTGCGCCATCGCGATCACGACCTCGTCGATGCCCTGCTCCCCCGCCTTCTCGATGGCGATGTCGAGCAGGGGAATCAGGCTCTCGGAGCCCTCGAGGGAGAAGCTCTTCGCGCCGAGGAACTTCTTCCGCAGGAAGTCCTCGAAGACGACGGAGTCGGTCAGGCTCGTGAGGATCCGGATCTGTTCGGACCGCGTCAGGGCCAGCCGGTTCTCCGTCCCCTCCATCCGGTCCTGCAGCCAGTTCTTCACCGGCAGGCTGTCGATGTGCATGAACTGCACGCCGATCGACCGGCAGTAGGTGTTGCGCAGCCGCTCGAGGATCCCGCCGAGCGTGAGGATCCGCACGCCCGCGATCGTGCGGGTGGAGAACGTCCGGTCGGTATCGCCCTCCGAGAGCCCGTAGAACTCGGGTTCGAGCTCCGGCTGGGGCGGACGCGGGAGGCCGAGCGGGTCGATCTTCGCGACGAGGTGGCCGCGGACGCGGTAGGCGCGGATCAACTGGTCGACGCGGTCCTGCAGCGCCACCATGTCCTCGACGCAGTCGGCGCCGTTTCTCCCCCCGGCGGCGAAGACGCTCCGCGCCGTGAAGGACGGCCCCAACTGCGGCCGCGCGGAGAAGCGGTCGCTCCCCAGGCGTTCGAAGTAACCACGCCAGTCCTCCGGCACGGAGGACGGTTCACGCAGGAAGCGCGCGTAGAGTTCCTCGACGTACTCGAGGTTGCCCGTGGACGGTGAGTGATCCCGTTCGTCGGCCATCGCTGCCCTCACAGTTCCGGATGCGGGGCACATCATCGATGGTGGATCGGGAAGACGACACAAATTCCCCAAGTCGGAGCCGCCAACGCGTATCGCTTGCGACCGGACAGTTCTGTCTCCAGAATGACCCTGGAGCCAGTTCCGCTATGGGAG
>JBDLIY010000005.1:0-22739 GCA_039714635.1 Planctomycetota bacterium | reverse complement strand
CTCGCCGCGGTTCGCGGTGAGGCTGATCTGGCCCAGGTGGCCGCCGTCTCCGCCAGGAGAGATCGGGAGGTCGTGGCGCGACTGCTGACCCTCTCCCTCCTCAGAGGCGACGACTTCGACCCGCTCTCCGTGGACCTCGCCTTTGGAGAGGCCTTCTCCTCCCACGAGCTCGACGTGGGTCGGCTGCCCGCCACGGTCGTCGCGGAGAAAATCAAGGGGAGCGGCATTGCTGCCGAACTGGTCGTCGCGCTGGATGACTGGATCGCGGCTCGGAGGGAGATCCGAGACGGGTCCGGCGCCTGTCGCCTCCTTGCCATCCTCCGCCTCGTCGATCCAATGGCGGCTCGGGACAGGATTCGGACCCTGGCCGCGAGTGCGGACGCCGCCGCCCTGGCCGAGTGCGCGAAGGAAACGGACGACCTCTCGGTGGAGACGCTGCTCCTTCTCGGCGATGCCCTCGGCCGGGTCGGCGACGTGACGACCGCGAAGGCGGTCCTGGCGCAAGCGCGCCTGCGTTCCCCGGCCGACTTCAGGACCGCCTTTCTTGCAGGGTTCTGGCGGAGCCGTGCCGATCCGCCGGACCACGCCCGAGCGGTTCCCGCGTTCTCCCTGATGGTTGCGCTCCGGCCCGGGGAAGCGGGCGCTCTCTACCACTACGGACAGGCCCTCCACGAGGTCGGAGACATCCCGGGAGCCCTCGGGCGATGGATCGACGCGCTCGCAGAGGATCCGGAACTCTACGGTTTCCTCAGGAATCGGATTGCCGACGCAGCCGTCAGTGCCGCCGGGAAGCTCCGGCATGCCTCTGTCGGTGGAGTACTCCTGGAGGAGTTGTCACGCGTTGCGGAGCTTTTTCCCCAGCGTGTGGACGTCCAGCGGGAACTCGGCGTGTCGCTGGCGCGAGCCGGGTCCTGGGAGGCCGCCCGGATCGCCCTCGCGCGAGCGCTGTGGAGCGGCGGCGACCGGGACTCCGGGATCCCGCTCGTCTACTCCGTCGCGCTCTGTCGCACGGGCGACGAGGCCGGGGCGATCCGCGTCCTGAGCGAGTGTGCGCGCCAAAACCCAGAGGGTTGGAGTCGCCTCGTCCGGCTGCCGGATGCCGGGCGTATCGTCCACCGACCCCCGTCCCTCGGGGCCTCCGCTGCCGCCGCGAACCAGGGGAACCAGGGGAACCGCGGCCTGCTCGGTATCGGTCGCGGCCTGCTGATGATGGGTGCGCCGGACGCCGCCCTCGTCGTCTACGAGGAGATCTGCCGTGCCGCCCCGCAATCGTCTCCGGCGGAACTCGGGCGTGGCGTGGCGCTTCACTACCTGAATCAGCCGGAGAAGGCGGCCCGGGCCTTCCAACGCGCCTCCGACCTGGATCCCGCGGATGCCGCGCCACTCTACTGGCTCGGTTCCCTTCGGGCCGCGGCGGGAGAGTCGGAGGAAGCCTATCGCATCTGGGATCGGGCGTTCGAACTGGATCCCGGGCATCTTCGGCTCCGCGCGGCGCTCACTGACGGGGCCATTCGGGGAGACACCGGCGCGAAAGCCGCGGACGTACAGTTCCTCGTCCGGTTCCTGGCGATGCACGAGGCGGGGCCGTCGGCGAAGGCCGGGGCATATGAGGAGGCTGCTCGCCGGGCTCCCGAGAACCTGTCCCTGGCCCGGGGCCTGGCCCGATACCTCCGTCTCTGCGGACGGGATCGCAAGGCGGTCAGGGCGTACGTCCGCGCACTGGAGAACGCGAAACTACTGGGGAAACAGCAGGGCTTGATCGTGGCCAATCATGCGACGCTCCTCGCCGAGAGCGATGACCCGGAGGTCCGTGATCTCGAAGCCGCTCTTCGGCTCGCCAGAGAAGGTCTGCAGTTGGAGGACACGTCCTACGGTCACGTAGCCGAGGGCATCGCCCTCTATCGCTTGGGGAGATGCGACGAGGCCGTCGCGGCACTGACAGGTGCGCAATCGGTCAAGATCGACAGGACGCTCTACCTGTCGATGGCTCGCATGCAGGCGGGCGACAAGGGCGGTGCCGAGAAGGAACTCGACGCGGCACTGAAGACGATCCGGGACTACTGGGCGGGGCGATCGCTCGATGGCCGGACAGCTGCGCTCCTGGCGGAGGCATGCGGCCTGCTGGGGCGACCTCTGCCGAGCCAGGAGTAGGAGCGCTCAGATCCGGCCCTCCTGTGCCCACCGCCACTCGGCGGGAAGCCAAGAACCGCCATGGCGGGCGAGAACCGGATCGATGAAGGCTCGCACCGCCTTCATCAGGTCATCGATGGTCGGCCACCGAAGGTCGTCGGTCCGGGCCAGGCGTTCGTAGACCGGTGCCCACGCGATGGGCGGAGATGGCAGTTTCGACGGGAGTTCGTGGGTCCCTCGGCTTCCGAAGGTCGTTCGAATGGCAGCGTGGAGCTTCGCCTCTTCCAGCGGCCGGACCATCCCCAGGAGCGCGAGGTCGGGCAGGTCTTTCACTCGGGAGTTCGGCCGAGAGCGGGGCATCGTGTAGGCGTGCAGCTTCTCGGCGATGTGCGACTCGACCGGGTAGATGAGAAACTCGAAGGGCTCCACACCGGCGAACCGGAGCACCCTGCTCCCCTCGATCTTCTCGACCTCTCCCACCATCGGTTCCGCGAACGCGACATCGACTCCGAATGGTGAGCCGTACACCTTCCCGGCGAGGAGGGGACGGGCCCGATAGCGTCGTCCCTCGTAGATCATTCCCTCGGCTTCGATCTCGGGATGCCGGGGATCCTCTCCGATCTCGAACCTGAGGAAGTCCCCCAGGTCCGACCGACCCGCTTCCCGGAGCTTCTCCAGCGCCTTGTCGGGGTGCCCGACGAGCCTGAGGTCGACGTCCTTCGTCGTCCGGGCGCGCTCGAGGCGGAGCTCGATGACGAGGCCGCCCTTCAGGACGGCCCGGTCCCCGAAGGTTGCCGCGATCCGGGCGAGGAAGCGGTCGAAGACCAGGAGTTGGCGGAGTCTCGCAAGCTCCTGGCCGCTTCCGGACGCCCTCTCCCGGAGCCGATGCTCGAGCGCCTGGCGAAACGCCTCGGGTGTGGCGAAGCTCCGGGTCATGCATCCATCTCCAGGTAGCGGTGAACAGAGCGGATGCCGGGCCTCGTCACCAGCCCGCGGTCCAGGGCATCATCGAGAGCCTGGCGGACGAGGTCTGGCGGGACGGCGGCGGCGACGCAATCCCGGAGTGTGTGCGCGGGGCCTGTCACCGGAACGGGGCCCACCCACCAGCGCTCCCCGTCCGCCACGTCGGCGTAGTGGAGAACGAGTCCGTCCGGAACTCTCAGCCTTCGACGTCTCCAGGATCGGGGAACCGTCATGTGCACCATCGTAGGCAGTGCGTCCGACAGTTCATGGAGCGAGAGCGCAGTTTCGTGGCTCAGGACCCCCGCCCGGCCGCTCCAGAGCCAGAGCACGACGAGGTCCTCGTGGTCTCCCGCGGGGTAGTGCACGATCCGGTAGACGCCGCGGCGAATCCTCCGGATCCGGGTGGCTTTCAGGTGCTTCGCCAGCAGCTGAGGCGAGTAGCCGGCGGCCGCCGCCTGGGCGGTCGTGAAGTGGCCAGCCTGGCCGGAAGCCGTTTCGTAGAGGGCGTTCCAGTCCGGACTCATGGATCGCGGAGACATGCACAAAACTTAACCTAGAGTTTAGTTATGTGCAACCAGGTTCGGCCGACCCTGCCCCTCACTCCGGCATCACGAACCGCCCGGCGAACAGGATAGCTCCCGTCTTCGCGTGCCGGATCAGGAACAGGAACGGGTGGTCGGCGGTGAACTCGGTCGGGTTCCGCGGAGCGCCGCCCTTCGTCATCATCACCACCGTCGCCGCCGCCGCCTCCGTGCCGGCCTCGTTCACCTTCACGAACGCCTTGTGCAGCACCGCGCCGATGAACAGCGGCTTCTCCGCCGTCATGCCCGTGAAGTCGGCCTTCTCCGAGTCGAACGCCGCCGGCATCCCCATCTTCGGCAGGACGTCGGTCAGGTCCGTCGGGCAGGTGATCTCGAACTTCGGGAACTTCAGCGACACGGACCGGCGGCGCAGCGCCGCGATCCAGGCCTGGAGCTTCTTCCCCGTCAGGGTCTTCTCCACCGCCGCCAGGCCGTCGGTCTTCTTCGGAAGGACCACGACCATCGACGTGTGGCCGCCCCGATAGGGAATCTCCACCACCTGCACCGCGTCGTCCTCGACGTAGCGGTAGCCACCCGTGCGGTGCATCATCGAGACCTCGAAGATCTCTTCCCCGGGCGCGGTGAACGGAATGTCCTTCGTCCAGTGCTCCTTGAAGGGCTCGTCCCAGGCGCCCTTGAACCAGATGGCGTTCGCCAGGGCGAAGAGCGTGTCCGGCGTCGGCAGGTCCGGAGGCACGATGTCCTGGATCCGGTCCTTCGTCTGCTTCGCCACCCAGTCGTTGATGACCTTGCGGGCCGCCGCCGTCTTCGTGAAGTCCAGCCGGCGCAGCGGGGCGCCGAAGTCGTCGGCGAGGGTCGTCGAGAACGGTTTCTCCACGGCAAGGCCCTGCTGCGCCCACAACGCGTTCGCGATCTCGAGCGCGTAGGCCGGGACCTCCTTCGCCTCGTCGCCATAGCCGTCCGTGACCGTTCCTGGCTTCAGCGCGTCGACCAGCGCACGGTGCGACTTCGCCGTGATCGCGTCCGTCCAGTGGAAGACCTTGTCGATCTCGGCCCTCGTGGCGCCCTTCGATCCCTCCCGCGTCATCGCCAGCGCGGCCGTGACGGAGTACGGGGAGAAGAAGAGGTTGCCCTTCTTCTCCGCGAGGACGCCGTAGAGGTCGGCGGCGAAGGCGTTGTTCGCGACGGCCGCGGGCTTCGGGTCGGGCGCGGGGGCCTTCTTCGCGGCGGCGAAGCCGGTGAGCAGCAGGACGAGCAGAACGGACAGGGCGGTCTTCATCACGGGACTCCTCCGATTGTGGTCATCGAGGTATACGCGAAACCCGCACGGGGGTTCCACTCCCGGCCGTTCGCATAGGGGTATGCTGTAGGCAGGCGCCACGATGCGCCCGGAACGACCCAGGAATGATCATCTCGAGACCCGCCGACCAGATCCGGCTGACCTCCGACGCGGGGCTGCCGATCCTCCTCCGCCGCGTCCTCCCCGAGGACAAGTGGCGGTTCGTGGAGGGGTTCACCCGGCTCTCGCCGAAGGCCCGCTTCCAGCGGTTCTTCGCGCCGATCAAGCGGTTGACCGAGGAGCAACTCCAGTACCTGACCGAGGTCGACCAGGAGCAGCACATCGCGTGGGGGATCTGTGACACGTCGGCGCCGGGGCAGCCCGGGGTCGCCGTCGCGCGGTACGTCGTGACGGAGGACGACGGGGACGTCGGGGACATCGCGATCACGGTCATCGACGAGTTCCAGGGCCACGGTCTCGGGCGGATGCTGCTCGCGACGCTGGCGCTGATCGCCGAGGACAACGGGATCCGGGCGTTCCGTGGTGACGTCCACTGGCGGAACACGCTGGTCCAGGACTGGCTGGGGCGGCTCGGAGCCGAAACGGTCCGGGAGGGGAAGCGCGTCGTGATGACGATCCCTCTCGACCTCGAGCGGTGGCGGGCGCGGGACGACGCGTTCGCGGAGGCGCTCCACACTCTTTCGCCGCTGCTGCCGCTCACGCGGCCGCAAACCTGACCGGCCGCCCGAAACGGCGACGGCCGGGCTGATCTGGGATAAGATCGGCCCTCAATCATTTAACAGGAGCAGAACGCTGAAGAAACTCGGCAGGCACAACCGGCACTCCCGCACCGACGGGGGAGGGCGCTGATGGCGAAGCGGAACCAGTACAGCTACAGCAAGCGTCAGCGCGAGCTGAAGAAGAAGAAGAAGCAGGAAGAGAAGCGGCTGAAGAAGCACGGCGCCCCGCCGGCGCAGATGGTCGACCCCCTCACGGGCCAGCTGGTCGACATTCCGGTCGAGGGCGAAGAGACCGAGGGCACCGGCGAGGAAGAGTAGTTCTCCGGCGGCAACCGTCCACGCCTCGTCTCGACGTCCGGCTCGCGAGGAACCGTCGCGCTGTTGTCGACCGGGGATGCGAATCCGGCAAAGAGAGTTACGCCTCCGTATTACCGGATTCGCTTCACTGCCTCTCAGCTGTCCTTGAGGATCACCGCGTCGATGTGCTCGCTGCTGTGCCAGTGGTACCAGCCCTCGCTCGTCTTCACCACCACCTCGCAGCCCACCGACAGCGCCTGGACGTGGGAGATCATCCGCTTGCCGAGCTCGTACATCGCCCCGCCCGTCCACCTCACCGCCACGGAGATCTCCGCCGGCCGGCCGCGGTAACGGCCGTTCTGCTGGTAGCGGTTCTCCACCGCGTTCAGACTCAGCTTCAGGTGCGCCTGGCGCTTCTCCCAGTTGCCGCGCGAGGTCTTGATCGGGTTCCCGCTGCTGATGTACCAGCCGCCGTGCCGGCCGCCGGCCTTCGCCGGGACGCCGCGCGGGTCGAACCCGATGTCCAGCATGTCGAAGACCTTGTCCGGCAGCCGGTCCCGGCCCCAGCGCTCACCCTGGCGGTGGGCGGCGCCGTCGATGATGCCGAAGCCCCGCTCGGGGAGATACGGCGGCAGCATGGGCAGGGTCGTGCCCTCGACCTGCTCCAGGGAGCCCGGGACGAAGTTGCCCAGCCGATTCGTCTTGAACCGTGCCTCGATCCAGACCGGGTCCGGGACCAGGTTGCGGTCCTGGATCCGGAAGCCCCGGATCTGGTAGCGCCCGCGGTGCGTGACGATGTCGCCCTCGCGTGAAACGATCCGCTCGTTCGTGATCTCCTTGTTGTTGGAGATCGAGTACGTCTCCGAGTAGATCGGCTTGTCCTCGGCGCCGTGGCTGTCCGAGTAGCTCACCTGGGCGTTGTAGTCCATCCGCTGGAACGTGACCTTCTCGTCCTGCTGGTAGTCGCAGAAGAACTCGTAGGCGTTGCCCGTCGGCGTCAGCTGGTTCGGAGGCGGGAAGAACACGTTGGCTTTCCGCTGCAGCTTCGCGATGCGGGCCTCCTCCTGCCGGGTTTCGCGCTGCTTGCTCTTCATGAGGAAGAAGGCCAGGCCGCCGCCGAGGACGACGACCGCGATGAGCGCGACGATGATCGGCGTCGGGTCCACCTTCTTTCGGCGGTAGCCGCGACGGTCGTCCTCGACCTCGTCGTAGCCGTCGTCGCGCCGGCCGCGGGGCCGACCGCCGCCGCGGCGGGGGGCACCGCCGCCCGGCGTCGGAGCCCGGACGCCGGAGGGCGCGAACTCCGTCTCGCAATACGGACAGACGACGCGGCCGCCGCCGGGGGGAAGCTCGAGGTCGGCGCCGCATCCGGGACAATTGGCGATCTTCATGGCTGGCCTCCTTCTTCCACAGGCTACCGACGCGCGGCCGCCTGCTCACCCATTTCCATAGCCGCCGAGCAGGTAGACCTGCCGCCGGTAGTTCCGGATGTCGAGAACCGAGAGCGACTGCACGATGCGGAGCGTGACGAGCTGCTCCGACCACGTGTCCGGGTGGAGCGCCGCGCGCTTCATCGCCTCCCGCGCGGCCTGCTCCGGCGACGTCCCGGGTTCCAGTGACGCGCCGATCCGGACCAGCCGGCGCAATCCGCCGTGGTCCGCCCGGATCGCCTGCCAGACCCAGCGGAGTTCGCGGCCCTCGAGCCGATCCCAGCCGTACCGGAGACGGAACTCCGCCCATGCCATCTTCAGGCTCTTCCGGGGGAGGAAGTTCCGCAGGAACCGGGGGAGGAGTTCGGTGCCCGGGACACGTCCCTTCGCCGCGATGACCTCCTCGATCAGCTCCGTGCTTCTCGCGCGGAGGCGGCTCAGCGTGCTGACGTCCTGATAGTCGATCGCGAAGGCGATCGCGGCCGCCCGGTAGGCCTCGCGCCAGTTCGCCGCACCGCTCGACGCGATGCCCTTCGCGAACTCCTGCGGTCCGCCATTCTCCTCCACGAGGGCCCTGAACCGCAGGAGGGACGCCGCGCGCTCCTCCCGGATCTCGACGAACTCGTCCCACTCCCAGTCACGGGCGCCGATCCGCTCGAGGTCCTCCCGGAACGTCCGCCCCTCGAGGCCCGACTCCCGCTCCGGGAACAGGGACAGCCCCAGGTACTCGGGGTCGAAGCGGCTCCGGAAGCGCGCGCACTCCATGAAGAGCGGACGGCGCATGCGGTTGATCTTCCGCACCGCCACGTCGTAGCTGGCCCAGTTCTCCTGGGCGTCCCGCTCCACCGTCGTGGTGGAGAGGATCTCCCGGAGCGTCTCGCGGACCCGGCGGATCGTCAGCGAAAGCGCCTTCAGCACCGCGCGGAGGAGGTAGAGCGGCACGAGGATGCCCCGGCCGCCCGCCAGGTAGCGGTGGTAGATGTCGAACGGGTTCAGCGTCCGGTCCGTTCGCGGCAGGCGGTGGAACGGGTGGGTCCCGAAGACGGTCCGGATCATGGCCCGGCGGTCGATCCGCAGCGCCTCGAGCGTCCGCTCCCCGAACCGGCGCTGGACGCGCTCGTCCCGCTCGGGGTCGGCGGTCAGGATGTGGAGCGCCGTGAACTGCGTCGTCCTGAACGCGGTGACCTCGCCCACGTCCTCCGGCTCGAAGACATCCCCGCTGATCTTCTTGTCGAGCCAGGCGTCGCAGGCCGCGACCTCTTCCTCCGTGTAGGCGCCGCGCTCGGTGAGGGGAATGGCGTGACGGTTGTATTCCAGGATCAGCTTGGCCGTCCACTGGGCCACCGAGTGGTTGATCGAGTGGAACCAGAAGTAGGGCCCCCGCACCGCGGAGCGCGTCCGGTAGAGGTCGAGCCGCCCGAGCCGCTTGCGGTCGGAGCGCCACGTCCCGAGGCGGTCGCGCCGGATGTCCTCCAGGCTGAGGTTCCCGAGCAGCTGGCTGGACGTCTTCGTGTCGCTCGAGTGGAACAGGGCGCCGTCGAGGTAGTCGCGGTAGAGCCGGATGACCTTGTCGCTCCAGGTCTGCTCGCCGGCCGTCGTCTGCATCGCCACGAACCGGTCGCGCAGGAGCTTCGACCCGCCCTCCGTCACCTCGCCTCCGAGGAGCTGCTCCGGTCGGAGTGCGCGCTCCCACAGGGTGTCGAGGTCCTCATCGAGGTAGGCGAGCTTCGCCGACTTCAGGAGGTTGATGTACTGGGCCTCCGCCGTGCGCGTGTAGAAGTCGGTCGCCTCGCCGGCCACGCGGCGGAACCACATCCCCAGCAGCATCAGCGCGAGACACGAGAAGCCGAGCACGAGGAACGTCACTCCGAGCGTTCGCTCCAGCCAGGAGACGATGCCCAGCAGCGCCGTGAACCCGAGCAGGCGCACGAGCATCTGGAGCACGAGGAACCCGAATCCGAACATCAGGAGGCGCTTCGCGGGGCGGGCCGTCGCCTTCACCAGGGCGCTGCCCAGGCGGTCGAGGAACTGGGGGCCCGAGACGACGCCGGAGAGGTCGCTGATCCAGAACGCCGCCGTGAGGAACCGGCCCAGCCACCGGCCGAGGGCCTTTCCCGCCGCGGTCACTCGCTGGAGGGACTTGCCGTCCCGCGCGGCCCGCACCATCTGGCGGATCCCCGGCAGCAGGCGGAGGACGGGGACGTCGAGGCGCGTCAGCGTCGTCGCCAGCCGGTCGGCGCCGCGCAGGCCGAGCTCCGCCTCGACCGTGCCCGGGTCGAGGGACGTGAGGCGGTCGATCAGTTCCTCGGCCCGCAGGACGCGATCCTGATCCGGTGCGTGGGTCTCCACGCCCGCGGGGAGCGAGAGCAGACGCTCCGGGGCCGGGAGGCGATCGACGAAGGTGTTCAGCCGCCGGCTGCGGATCGCGGCCGGAATGGAGTCCGAGTGGCGGCGCCACGCCTGGCGGGCCAGCACGCGCAGCTCCCGGAGACGGTGCACCACGACCTCGGTCTCCTCTTCCTCCGCCGCCAGTGGGACCGGCTCGAAGAGGACGATGTTCTGGTTGATGAGCTGCCCGTGCATGCGCATCATCCGGTCGACGCCGCGCTGCAGGAAGCCGAAGAACCGGAAGAACCGGGTGAGCGGCCGCGCGATGCGGACGTAGCGGATCAGGCGCGGCAGGCGGAGGAACCGCCCGAGGCGGCCGGCGCGGAGCGCGAGGAACGGAAGCGGGATCGAGGGCACGAGGTCGACGAGGAAGTGCCGCAGGAACCAGCGGCCCCGTCCGTGGACGAGCGCGAGCTTCGTGAAGAACTCGAGCAGGAAGACGAGGCAGATGCCGAGGTCCACCCAGGCGAGGAAGTGGTGGACCTTCGTCCAGTCGGCGGCCCGTTGGACCTCCGCCGGCGCGACCGCGAAGGGCGGGTCGAGCCACGGCACCAGGCGGTTGACCGTCTCCACCGTCTTCGGGATCGGCGGGTCCGGCCAGGGGAGGAACGCGTCCACGACGAGCAGGACCAGCACGCCGACGATCAGCCAGAGGATCAGGTTCTCGAAGAACGCGACGAACCGCGCCCCGAAGATGCCTTCCAGGCGGACCTGGAGCGACACCTCCTGCGCCTCGCTCGTCAGGCGGCGGTGGGCGCGCCGGAGCCGCCTCGACCAACGCCCCAGGTCCTTCCGCGCCGTGCGCTGACCCTCGTGCTTCCGGTCGAGCTTCTCGATCGTCGCCCGAAGCAGGTCCCGCAGCCAGGCGAGCTCCTTCCGGCCGAGGGCGAGCATGTTCGCCGCGTGCTCCGGGTCGAGGTCGGACTGGACCGCGAGAAGGTCGAGGGCGCGGCTCTCGAGTTCCGCCGCGCAGCGGGCGAGGTCGTCGGCGACCATCACCGGCGGCTCGGACTCCGCGCGTTCCTGGATCCGCCGCCGGAGGCTCCGCGTGAGGTCCGCGAGATCCCGGCCGGCGATCTCCACCTCGCGGGCCTCGAGGAAGGCGCACCAGTACTCGGCGAGGGTGGAATCGCCGGAGCCGTCCAGTTCCTCGACGTGCCGCGTGAGGAGCGACACGTTGACGTCGGCGATCCCGCTCTCGACCCCGGCGATCCGCTCGAGCAGATCGCCTCCATCCATCTCCTCGAGCGACTCCCCCGCGGCGCGCAACGCGCCGAGTTCCGCCTCGAGCGCGGCGCGCGTCTCTCCCCGGGGATCCTCGGGAAGCGAGAGGGGGAGCCAGATCAGGTCCCCGCGGAGCTCGAGGATCTCGAGGCCGATCATCTTCTGGCCGGCGGTGAGGCCCTCGATCTGTTCGAGCCGCGTGCCGACGTGGGAGAGGTGTTCCCGCAAGGTCTCGCCGGTGTCCGCTTCCCACGGGAGCCCGGAGATGCGTTGGCGGAGATCCTGGCGGTCCGCGAGGAGCCGCTCGCGCTCCTCCGGGGAGAGTCGGCCGAGGCCCCGGGCGGATTCCCTCAGCTCGCGAAGGAGATCGCGCGCCGGCGGGTTTTCGCCCGGAGACCCCTCGTCCATCGGCTCTCTTCCTGAATCACTCCCGGCCGGATCAGCCCGGACCGGATCAGCCCAGCTTCGTCTTCATCGCGTTGAGCGCCGAGCCGGCCTTGAACCACTCGACCTGCGCATCGGAGAGCGTGTGGCTGACGGTCGTCTCGTCCTCGGTCCCGTCCGCGTGCGCGATGACCACGGAGAGCTTCGAGCCCGGCGCGAGATCCGCCAGGCCGCGCACGGAGATCCGGTCGTCCAGGAGGATCTTCTCGTAGTCCGCCGGGTCGTCGAACTTGAGCGGCAGGATCCCCTGGCGCTTCAGGTTCGTCTCCGCGATGCGGGCGAAGCTGCGGGCGACGATGGCGCGGGCGCCCCGGTGGCGCGGCTCCATCGCCGCGTGCTCCCGGCTCGAACCCTCGCCGTAGTTCTCGTCCCCGATCGCCACCCACTCCTGGCCGCGCTCGGCGTAGCGCTTCGCGAGGTCCGGCAGCGGGACGTTCGTCTCGTTCTCGAAGACGTCGGTGCCGGTCCCCGGGTCCTCACCGAAGGCGTTGTTCGCGCCGATGTAGAGGTTCCCGCTGATGTTCTCCAGGTGGCCGCGGAAGCGCAGCCACGGGCCGGCGGGGGAGACGTGGTCCGTCGTGCATTTCCCGACCGCCTTGAGCAGGACCGGGAGGCCCTCGATGTCACCACCGTCCCACGCCGCGAACGGCTGGAGCAGCTGGAGGCGCTTGCTCGCCGGGTCGATGTTCACCTCGACCGACGTCCCGTCCTCCGGCGGCGGCTCGTAGCCCTGGCGCCCGCTGGTGAAGCCGCTGGCGGGCAGCTCGGCGCCGACCGGCGGCTCGAACCTGAACTCGTGTCCGTCCGGGCGGGTGATCGCGTCGGTCATCGGGTTGAAGGAGAGCTTCCCGCCGAACGCGAGGGCGGTGACGAGCTCGGGCCCGCCGATGAACGCCAGCGTGTCCGGGCTGCCGTCGTTCCGCCGGGCGAAGTTGCGGTTGAAGGAGGTGACGATGGAGTTCGGCGTGCCCTCCTCGATGTCGTCGCGCTGCCACTGGCCGATGCAGGGGCCGCAGGCGTTCGCGAGCACCGTCGCGCCGACCGCCTCGAGCTGGGCGAGCTGCCCGTCGCGCGTGATCGTGGCGCGGATCTGCTCGGAGCCCGGCGAGACCATGAACTTCGCGCGGGTCCGGAGGCCGGCGTTGTGGGCCTGCTTCGCGAGGTTGGCGGCGCGGTCGATGTCCTCGTAGGAGGAGTTCGTGCAGGAGCCGATGAGCGCGACGCGGATCTCGTCCGGGTAGCCCTCCTTCTCCACGTCCTCCTTCATGCGGGAGATCGGGTGGCCGAGGTCCGGCGTGTGGGGCCCGACGAGGTGCGGCTCGAGGGTCGTCAGGTCGATCTCGATGACCTGGTCGTAGTACTTCTCGGGGTCCGCCTCGACCTCGGGATCGGCGCGAAGGTGCTCCGCGTGCTTGTCGGCGAGCTCCGCGATCTTCCCCCGGTTGATCGTGTCGAGGTACCCGGCCGACTTCGGGTCGTAGGGGAAGACGGAGGTCGTGGCGCCGATCTCCGCGCCCATGTTCGTGACCGTCGCCTTGCCGGTCGCGGAGAGCGCGGCCGTTCCCTCGCCGAAGTACTCGACGATGCAGCCGGTGCCGCCCTTGACGGTCAGCGTGTCGGCCAGCTTCAGGATCACGTCCTTGGCGGACGTCCAGCCGTTCAGCTTCCCGGTCAGCTTGACGCCGATCAGCTTCGGCCAGGTGAGGCCCCAGGCTTCGCCGGCCATGACGTCGACCGCGTCCGCGCCGCCGACGCCGATGGCGACCATGCACATGCCGCCGGCGTTGGGGGTGTGGGAGTCGGTGCCGACCATCATCGCGCCGGGGAACGCGTAGTTCTCGAAGATCACCTGGTGGATGATTCCGGCGCCGGGCTTCCAGAAACCGCAGCCGTAGCGCGCGGCGGCCACCTGGAGGAACCGGTAGACCTCGGAGTTCGTGTCCATCGCCTCGCGCATGTCCCGCTCGGCGCCGGTGTAGGCGCGGATCAGGTGGTCGCAGTGGATGGTGGACGGTACCGCGACCGTGTCGAGGCCCGTGAGCATGAACTGGAGCATCGCCATCTGGGCGGTGGCGTCCTGCATCGCGACCCGGTCGGGCCGGAAGAGGGCGTAGCTTTCGCCGCGCTCCGTCTCCTGGGTCTCCGGATCGTCGAGGTGGGCGAAGAGGATCTTCTCGGCCAGCGTGAGGGGGCGTCCCAGGCGCTTCCGGCCGATCGGGACGGCCTTCTCCATGCGCTTGTAGACCGAGCGTACGAGATCGTTGTCGGACAGCATCGTCGGCTCCTTCGCCCGAGCGGGCCATGGTGAGAAGAGAGTCAGCCAAAAGATACCAGAGAGGGCACGGAATCCGGAGCCTGAAGGGCGCAGTTGCGGTTCCGGATATACTGGGTTCGTGAGGGGACTTACGTACGGGCGCCTGGGGATCTTCGCCGCGGTGCTGATCGCGCTGGCGGCGGTGTGGATCTCCCTGGACGACGAATCTGACCAAACGGTGTCAGGACCGAATCCACCACCACCGCCCGCCGAGGCGCCGGTGCCGCCTGACCAAACGGTGTCAGGACCGAATTCACCACCAACGCCCGTCCCGGATGCCGAGCCGGTTCCCGCCCCCGGGACCCCGACGACCGACGACGTGCCGGTCCCCGTGTTCGGCGGCCGGCAGCCCGTCCTCGGCCGTCTGTTCAAGGATCAGCCGGGCTTCGCGCGACCGGAGATCGACCCCGCGACCGGGGGGACTCGCGCGGTCGCCCCCGGCCGGGCCCGGCCGATGGCGCTCCCGGATCTCGTCGACCAGGGGCTGGCCCGGATCTCGGGTACCGTCGAGCTCAGGACGGACCGGAAGCCGGAGCTCGAGGAGGGGACGCCCGTCGCGCTGTCGGGGCGTGTGACCGTCGAGGGTACCGGCGAGCCCGTCGAGGGGGCCGAGGTGATCCTCCGCTCGGCCTTCTACACCCGGGCACTCTTCTACGACCACCACCTGCGCGAGGTCGCGCGCGCCGTGACGGACGTCGACGGGAAGTTCACGATCGAGCGGCTGAACGTGGACCCGGTGCACTTCGGGAAGGGCGGGAAGGTCTACCTGTCCGTCCGCCACGACGACTACGCGCCGCTGCCGGCGATCCCGCTCATGAACGTCACGCCCGGCTATCGGAACCGCCTGCTGAACCTCGCCCTGCCGGCGGAGAGCTTCGCCGTGAAGGGGATCGTGGTCGACCAGTGGGAGGGCAAGCCGGTGGTCGGCGGCCGCGTCCTCGCGACGGGGTCGATCGACCCGATCCAGTATCCGAAGGACCAGCGGGAGGCCCTGTTCCTCTCCTCGCCGGAAACGGTGACGGACGAGGCGGGGCGGTTCACGCTGACCCACGTGGGGCGCGGGCCGCAGTGGATCACGATCCACGGCGGGAACGACTGCGCGGGGCGGCAGATGGTCCAGGTGCCAGCGAAGGGGGAGGTGAAGATCCTCTCCCGGCAGCTGCGTGGCCGGATCGAGGGCCGCGTGATGGACGAGTACGACCGGCCGATCCCGCTCGTGAAGATCGACGGGGGCCAGAACACGACGCACTCCTTCGCGGACGGGAGCTTCGTGCTGGAGAACTTCCGGGGCGACGTGGTGACCGTGACGTTCACGCACGTGGACTACCGTCCGCACCCGATCGAGGGCGTCCACGACGGGGAGCGGGAGCTCCTGGTCCGGATGACGAGCAAGTGGCGGAACGTGCTCTTTCGCGTGGTCGGCCACGCGAAGGGCCGGCCGATCCGGAAGGTCTCGGTGAAGCTCGAGTTCGCCGAGGGGAAGGCGGCCCCGCTCCCGTCGAGCCCGTTCTACCTCTCGAAGAAGGGCGTCCACGCGGTGAGGGTGCCGGACGGCGTGGTGAAGGCCGTCGTCGAGGCGAAGGGGCGCGAGCCGGCCGAGGTGGAACTCACGGGCGCGAGGGACGGCGACGAGATCGAGGTGGTGCTGCGGAAGCTCGAGTGAAACAGCGCTGACAGGCGTCGGTTTCTCACTTCCCCGAGGTCGGCCGCCGGATCCGCGCCCGTGGTGAACGGGAGTCAGACCCTGTTGATCCGTAACCCGGGGGAGTCTGGCACGTTCGTTCGGGAAACTGTGCGAACGGAGTCTGACTCACCTGTTCGGGTGGACCACGTAGACGCCGCCGCAGGAGCTGACCTGCGTGTAGTCCACCCGGAATCCCGCCGATTCCAGCGCCGGCACCGCCACCGTCGCCGCCCAGTACTCCTCGTCGTCGTCCGCCATGTCGGCCTGCTCGGCGAGCACGCGCTCGCGCTCCGCCGTCGTCGCGAACGAGACGTCTCCGATCACGATCCTCCCGCCCGGGGCCAGGTGCTCCGCCGCGATCCGGCCGAGCAGCGAGACCTTCGTCATCAGCGGGAACTCGTGGAAGACGTAGGTCGACAGCACCGCGTCGAACGGGACCTTCAGCAGCGGCGGGAGGTCCGCCAGGACGTCGCCCTGGAAGAAACGGGCGTCCGGCAGCCTCCGGCGGGCGCGCGCGAGCATCTTCTCCGAAAAGTCCAGCGCCCACGCCTCGCCGCCGGCCGAAACGATCCGCTCCGTCAGGTTGCCCGTGCCGCTGCCGAGGTCGAGGACGCGCCGCTTCTCCAGCACGCCGGCGCGCCGGATCACCTCGTCCAGGACGTCGTCGTAGCCGTCGAAGGGGAAGCTCGTCGAGCCGCGGACCGACTCGTCGTAGTTCTCCGCCCAGCGGTCGAAGATGTCGCTGCGCTTGTCTTCCGCCATCTCAGTCCACCGTCCAGGGGGCCGGCCGCTCGGGGTCGACGCCGAGAGCGGCGATCGATTTCGCGGCCTTCGCGCCGTCCACCGTGCCGGCCCGCGCCAGCGCCGAGAGCGCCGCCGCCGCCACCGCTTTCGCGTCGTTCTCGAAGAAGTCGCGCAGGTGCGCGCGGTTCTCGCTCCGCCCGAAGCCGTCCGTGCCCAGGGCCGAGATGCCGCCCGGGACCCACGCCGCCACCTGGTCCACCAGCGCGCGCATGTAGTCCGTCGCCGCGACGACGGGCCCCTCGGCGCCCGCGAGCGCCCGCGTCACGTACGGGACCCTCGGTTCCTCGTCCGGGTGGAGCGTGTTCCAACGCTCGACCTCCATCGCCTCGCGCCTCAGCTCCGTGAAGCTCGTCACGCTCCAGACGTCCGCGGCCACGCCGTGATCCGCCTCGAGCGTCTCCGCCGCCGAGAGCACCTCGTTCAGGATCGGGCCGCTGCCCATGAGCTGGACCCGCGGGCCCTCGGCCTCGCTTTTCCGATAGAGGTAGAGGCCGTTCAGCACGCCCTCCTCGACGCCTTCGGGCATCGCCGGCATCGCGTACTTCTCGTTGTAGAGCGTGATGTAGTAGATGAGGTCTTCCTCGTCCGCGTACATCCGCTTCAGACCGTCCTGGATGATGAGCGCCAGCTCGTAGCCGAAGGCCGGGTCGTACGCGCGCACGCACGGCACCGTCGACGCCATCACGTGGCTGTGGCCGTCCTGGTGCTGGAGTCCCTCGCCGGCCAGCGTCGTCCGCCCCGCGGTGCCGCCCATCAAGAAGCCCCGCGCCCGCGCGTCCGCGGCGGCCCAGATCAGGTCGCCGACGCGCTGGAAGCCGAACATCGAGTAGAAGGTGAAGAAGGGGATCGTGTTCACGCCGTGGCTCGCGTGGGCCGTGCCCGCCGCGATGAACGACGCCATCGAGCCGGCCTCGGTGATGCCCTCCTCGAGGATCTGGCCGTCCTTCGCCTCCCGGTAGTAGAGCAGCACGTCGGAGTCGACGGGCTCGTACAGCTGGCCCTGGGAGGCGTAGATGCCCGCCTGCCGGAACAGCGCGTCCATGCCGAAGGTCCGCGCCTCGTCCGGGATGATCGGAACGATCAGCTTCCCGATGCTCTCGTCCTTCAGCAGCAGCGAGAGCATCCGCGAGTAGACCATCGTCGTCGCGACGTCGGCCCCGCGGGAGTCTCCGAAGAACTCGGCGAAGGCCTCGCGGCCCGGGACCGTGAGCGGTTGCGTCCGGTCCTTCCTCTCCGGAATGCTGCCGCCGAGGGCGCGCCGCCGCTCCTTCAGGTAGACCAGTTCCTCGGAGTCGTCGGCGGGCTTGTAGAACGGCGCGTCCACGACCTCCTCGTCCGAGAGCGGCACCGCGAAGCGGTTCCGGAAGTGGAGCAGTTCGTCCTCGTTCAGCTTCTTCTGCTGGTGCGTGACGTTCCGGCCCTCGCCCCCCTCGCCCAGGCCGTAGCCCTTCACCGTCTTCGCGAGGATGACGGTGGGGGCGCCGCGGTGCTCGACCGCCGCCCGGTAGGCCGCGTAGACCTTCTCCGGGTCGTGGCCGCCGCGCCGCAGGCGCACGATCTCGTCGTCGGAGAGGTCCTTCACGAGCTCCGCCGTCTCCGGGTATCGCCCGAAGAAGTGCTCGCGGGACCAGGCGCCGGGCCGGACGGAGTAGTTCTGGTAGTCGCCGTCGACCGCCTCCTCCATGCGCTGCACGAGCTTGCCCGACGCGTCCCGGGCGAGGAGGTCGTCCCAGTCGTCGCCCCAGATCACCTTGATGACGTTCCAGCCGGCGCCGGCGTAGGCCGCCTCGAGCTCCTGCATGATCTTGCCGTTGCCGCGCACCGGCCCGTCGAGCCGCTGCAGGTTGCAGTTCACGACGAAGACCAGGTTGTCGAGCTTCTCCCGCGACGCGAGCGTCAGCGCACCGAGGGACTCCGGCTCGTCCATCTCGCCGTCGCCGCAGAACGCCCAGACCTTTCCGTCGCTGCACTCGCACAGGCCGCGGTTCTCGAGGTAGCGGTTGAACCGCGCCTGGTAGATCGCCATCAGCGGCGCCAGGCCCATGGAGACCGTCGGGAATTCCCAGAAGTCCGGCATCAGCCGCGGGTGCGGGTAGGACGAGAGCCCCGGCCCCTCGCGGAGCTCGTGGCGGAAGTTCTCGAGCTCGGCGGCCGTCAGCCGTCCCTCCAGGAACGCGCGGGCGTAGACGCCGGGCGCGGTGTGGCCCTGGACGTAGATGAGGTCGCCGCAGCCGTGGGGGGAGTGGGCGCGGAAGAAGTGGTTGAAGCCGACCTCCCACAGCGTCGCCGAGGAGGCGTAGCTGGAGATGTGCCCGCCGATGCCCGGGTCGTCGCGGTTCGCGCGGACGACCATCGCCATCGCGTTCCAGCGGATGAGGCTCTTGATCCGCCGCTCGATCTCCCGGTCGCCCGGGTAGGGCGGCTGCTCCGTCGCGTGGATCGTGTTGACGTAGGGCGTGTTGACGGCGGACGGCTTCGCGAGCCCGTGTTCCGCGCCGAACCGCTGGAGCCGGTCGAGGAGGTAGCGCGCCCGGCCCGGCCCGGCCTCCGCCAGCACCGCCTCCATGGATTCGAGCCACTCCCCGGTCTCTTCGGGGTCGACGTCTCCGTTCCGGATGATCTCGTCGGCAGCCATGGTCTACTCCTCTGACGTGGAGCCTTCCGCCAGCGTCTTCATCGCTTCCCGCAGCAGCAGTTGCTGCGCGTCCTCGTTGTCGTTCAGCGAGTGCTTGAACCAGCTCGGAAGCTTCGGCCAGGCCTCGTTGAAAACCTCCTCCGCCTCTTCCCAGCGCTCCCGCCGCACGTAGAACAGCGCGAGGCTGACCGGCCCCGGAGTGTGGTCCGGGTTCGCGACGGGGATCTCCTGAAAGATCTCCTCCGCGAGCTCGAGGCGGTCGTTCTTCTCGTGGATCTTCGCCAGGTGAACGCGCGCGCCCGTGTAGGACGGCTTCGCGCCGATCGCACGGCCGAACCAGAACATCGCGCGGTCGTCGTCACCGAGGTTCTCGCACGCCCGGCCGCGGTGGCACATCATCGTTTCGTCGTCCGGGAAGCTCTCGAGCGCCGCGCCGGAGGCCGTGAGCACCGCCTCCCAGTCCTCCTGGACGATCAGCATCTGCAGCTTCATCCAGTGGCCGCGAATCTCGTTCGGGTTCGCCTCGATCCGACGGTCGGCGAGGGGGACGCCGGTCTCGCGCAGGTCCAGGTCCGGTACGAGCTTCCGGCCCTTCACCGTGAGGAGGACCCACATGAGGTTCTCCTGCACGTCCATGTTCGACCCGTGCTCCGCCGCGAAGGCCTCGAGCTTCTCGACGGCCGCCGCCGGGTCGTCGCCGCCGTAGCACTCCCGCGCCAGGATCGCGGCCCGCACCGTCGGCGCTTCGCTGCCGGCGATCGCTTCGCGGAGCTTCGCCGCCACCTCCACGTCCGAGGAGAAGCTGGCGAGCGCAGAGCGGAGGTCGTCCGAATCCGTGGCCTCGATGCCCCGGCGGAGGGCCTTTTCGCCCTCCTCGGGGTTCGTGTCCCGGAACCAGGCGTAGGAGAGATACGCATACGCGTCCGGTTCGCCGGTCGGGTCGAGTTCGATCACGCGCTCGAGCACGGCCCGCGCCGCCGGCAGGCGGTTCCGGTCGTGAAGCTCGCGGCCGACGGGGAACAGTGCCTTCGCGTTGTCCCAGTGGTCGCGGGATTCGATCAACAGACTCTCTACGGTGCGCATGGCCCCTCCGTTTCGGGGAAGAACCCCCGAGCCTATTCGCCGTCCGGGAAGGGACGAAGGATCACCTTGATCGATTCGCGGCCCTCGGCCACGAGCCGGAATCCCTCGGCCGCCTCGTCGAGCGGCAGGCGGTGGGTGATCATGTCGGCGACGGGAACGCGCCCGCTCCGGATCAGTTCCGCGGCGACGGCGAGGTCGCGCGGCGCGGCGGCGTAGGCCGTCGTCATCGTGATGTCGTCCAGCCAGAGAGGCCAGAGGTGGAACGGTACCTCGACGCCGGGCTCGGTGGGGGCGAAGAAGAGCACGGTGGCGCCGCGGTCGACGCTCTCGAGGCCCTGCCGGATCGCCGGGACCGCGGCGGTGCAGATCGCCACGACGTCGGCCCCGCGGCCGTCCGTCTCCTCGCGAACGCGCGCGGGAACGTCCTCTTCCGTGCCGTGGATCACGGCGCCGGCGCCGAACCGCGTCGCGGCCTCGAGGCGCGACCGTACGACGTCCGTGGCCACGATCCGGCCGGCGCCGGTCGCCTTCGCCAGCGCGATGAACAGCAGCCCGGTGATCCCGCTGCCGATCACGGCGACGGAGAAACCGGGGCGCATTCCCGCGCGGTCCATCCCGTGGACGACGCAGCCCAGGGGCTCGAAGAACGACGCGTCATCGAACGAAACGCGGTCGGGGATCGGGACGATCCCCCGGTCGACCTGGAGCGCCGGGATCCGCGCGAACTCCGTGAATCCGCCGGGCTCGAGCTTCGTCGAGCGCAGGGAATCGCACGCCGAGAAGTGGCCGCGCAGGCAGTACTTGCAGGTGTTGCAGGGGACGTGGTGCGTGACGACGACGCGGTCGCCGGGCGCGACTTTCGTGACGCCATCGCCGACCGCCTCGATCGTCCCGGCGATCTCGTGGCCGAGGACGAGGGGCGCCTTCGCGGCCCGGTACCACTCCATGACGTCGCTGCCGCAGACGCCGCTGGCGCGGATCCGGATGAGGGCCTCGCCCGGACCGATCGCGGGAACGTCCCGCTCCTCGATCCGGACGTCGTCGTTCGTGTAGTAGACCGCGGCTTTCATGCGGGAGAGGTTACCCGTCGTTCGAGAGGGCCTTGTAGAGCTCGTGCGCCTCGGCGCCCGTCATGTTCTCGTGGACCACGCCCTTGATGGCCGAGATCATCGCGACCGGGTGGTCGTCCTGCCAGATGTTGCGGCCCATGTCGACCCCGACCGCGCCGCGCTTGATCGCGTCGGCGCACATGTCGAAGACGTCCTTGCGCGTGTCCAGCTGGGGGCCGCCGGCGATGACGACCGGGACCGGGCAGCTGCCCGCGACCTTCTCGAAGTCCTCGCAGTAGTAGGTCTTCACGAAGCTGGCGCCGAATTCCGCGCACATGCGGCAGCAGAGGGAGAGGTAGCGCGCGTCGCGCTTCTCGAGTTCCTTCCCGACCGCGGTGACGCCGAGGACCGGCAGGCCGAGCCGCATCCCCTCGTCGACGAGCTTCGCGAGGTTGAGGATCGTCTGCCGCTCGTGTTTGCTCCCCACGAAGACGGAGAGCGCGACGGCGGCGACGTTGAGCCGGATCGCGTCGTCCAGCGCGGTGGCCAGGCCTTCGTCGGAGAGCTCTTCGCCGGCGAGGATCGACCGGCCGCCGGAGACGCGCAGCACCATCGGCGTCATGGTCTCGGGCGGGATGCAGTTGCGAACCACGCCGCGGGCGAGCATGAGCGCGTCGGCGTGGGGCAGCAGCGGCTCGACGGTCTTCCCGGGCTTCTCGAGTTTCGAGATCGGGCCGAGGAAGTACCCGTGGTCGATGGCCAGCATGACGGTGCGGCCGGTGTCGGGCTTGATGATCCGGTTCAGTCGGTTCTTGAGACCCCAGTCCATGACTCTCTCCTGTGTGGGGGGAAGGCGCATATAGTAACGACGGGAGGAAGAAAGCCATGCGGATCGCCACCTGGAACGTCAATTCCGTTCGTGCCCGTCTGCCGCGGGTTACGCCCTGGCTCGCCGACGGCGGCCCCGACGTCGTGGGCTTGCAGGAGACGAAGTGCGTGGACGCGGAGTTCCCGCGCGAGGTCTTCGAGGCGGCCGGCTACCGGGTGGCGGTGTTCGGCCAGAAGACCTGGAACGGCGTGGCGATCGCGGCGAAAGGGGAACTCACGGACGTCTCGACGGGGCTGCCCGGCGAGGGGCCGGACGACCAGAAGCGCGTGATCGAGGCGACGGTCGACGGGGTCCGCGTGATCAATCTCTACGTTCCGAACGGCGAGGCGCCGGGCTCGGACAAGTTCGCGTACAAGATGGGCTGGCTGGAGACGCTTCGGACGCACATCGCCGATCGGTATTCGCCGGACGATCCGATCGTGATGGTGGGGGACTTCAACATCGCGCCGGACGACCGGGACATCCACGACCCGGTGGCGAAGCGCGGGACGATCCACGTGACGGACGAGGAGCGGGACGCGCTTTCGCGGTTGAAGGACTGGGGTTTCGTGGACGCGCACCGGCTGGTGACGAACCGGCGCGGCGTCTACACGTGGTGGGATTTCCGCGGCGCGATGTTCGAGAAGGGCAAGGGCTACCGGATCGACCTGGTGCTGGTGACGGAGCCGATGGCGAAGCGGCTCGAGGACGTGCGGGTGGACCTGGCGGCGAGAGCCGGCGAGAAGCCCTCGGATCACGCGCCGGTGATCGCGAAGTTCGAATCCGGTAGTACGGAGGCGTAACCGTTTTTACCGGATTCGCCGGGCCGGCCGCTCTCCCGACGGCTCGTCGTATCATGCCTGGT
>JBDLIY010000004.1:0-24675 GCA_039714635.1 Planctomycetota bacterium | reverse complement strand
TCAGCTTCGGCAGCTCCCCCATCGTCCGGAAGAGGTCGTCTTCGAGGTCCATCGGGTTGCTGGTCACGAAGCGGATGCGCTCGATGCCGTCGACCTCGTGGGCCGCGCGCAGCAGGTCGGGCAACTTCGGGCGGCCTTCGAGCGACTTCCCGTAGCTGTTGATGTTCTGGCCGAGGAGGGTGACCTCCCGGACGCCGTCGTCCGCGAGGACCTTCATCTCCGTAACGACGTCGGCGATTTCGCGGCTCTGCTCCTTCCCGCCGCGGGTGCGGGGGACGACGCAGTAGGCGCAGCGGTGGTGGCAGCCGCGCATCACGGCGACGAAGGCCTGGTAGGGCTGCGGCCGGACCGCGACGTTGCGGGCCGGGACCGTGACGCCGTCCTGCTCGAGCGCCACCACCGGGCGGCCGGTCGTCTCCACCTCGTCGATCAGGTCCGGCATCCGCGAGAACTGCTGGCTGCCGCAGACGACGTCGACGTGCGGCGCGGCCTTCACGAGGTCCTCGCCCCGGCGCTGGGCCATGCAGCCCATCACGGCGATCCGGAAACCGGGGTCGCGCTGCTTGCGGGGCTTCAGCTGGCCGACGCGCGAAATGACGCGCTCCTCGGCGTGGGCGCGGACACTGCAGGTGTTGAAGACCACGAGGTCGGCGTCGTCGGCGCTCTCGCTGATCTCCCAGCCGCGGCGGCGGAGGTCGGACAGGACGAGTTCCCCGTCGAGGACGTTCATCTGGCAGCCGAATGCCTCGACGTGGACCCGACGGCGGGGAGTTTTGTCGGTGTGCGATTCCATGGAGAACCGGGGATTATAGCGCCGAAGCGCGCTCGAGCTTCGCGATCCGGCGGTCCACTTCGCTCGCCAGGTGGCGGCGGGCCTCCTCGTGGTTCTTCTTCCGGCGCTTTCTGGAGAGCGCATCCTTCGCCTTGAGGTAGGCGGCGAGGGCCTCTTCGACGAAGCCGGACTCGAGGAACGACTCTCCGACGATGGCGTACGCCTTCGCCGCACCGAGCCCCGGGTACATCTTCCGGTAGAGCGCGGTGAGACCGCCGCGGTAGCTGTCCTCGAGAAGCCCGTCGCCGAAGATGAAGATCGAGCGGATGAGGACGCGCTCCCCGGCCATCTCCGGGAGCAGGGCCTCCAGGCGCCGAAGAGCCTTGCCGTAGAGGTTCTTGATGTGCCTCAGACGCTTGGGATAGAACTCCGCGACCTCGCGGAAGAAGCGCTCGTACTCCTTCCGGTCGAGGCGGAGGAAGTCCTCCTTCAGCGTGTAGTGCTCTTCCTTGAGGATCGAGAGCTCGTGGTAGATGTTCGACACGTGGTGGTCGAACAGGTCCGTAGCGTCCGGTCCGCGGAAGAGAATATGGGCGGTCTGCTTGAGCGTGAGGATCTCACGATCCCGGAGCTCCTCGAGGCTCTTGAAGTCGAGCAGCGTGAGCAGATCGTCCGCGGACACCCGCAGGCGGGTGCGGTCGATCGAAAACTTCTCCGCGAACTCGAGGACGCGTGCCTCGTAGCGCTCGAACAGCGTCAGAAACGCCGTTCGAGACCGGAAGAAGCTCCGGAAGAGCTGCCAGAGCAGCTCCTGGCGATTGCCGCCGTTCATTCGCTACTTCTTCTTCTTGCCCTTCTTCTTCTCGGGCTCGTCGCTCGCGGTCGCCGAGAACTCGACGAGTTCCCAGACCGCGCGGGGGGCGTTGTCGCCCAGCCGACGCTTCGAGTCCTTGAGGATCCGGGTGTATCCGCCGGAGCGATCCATGTAGCCGGGCGCGATCTCTTCGAAGAGCTTCTTCGCGATCGCCTTGTCCTGCAGGATCGAGATGGCGCGACGGTAGCAGTGGAGGTAACGCCGATACTCGTCGGTGTTCACGTCCTCAGTGCCGCCGCGGGCCGTGATCCCCTTCTTCGCAAGGGTGATCATCTTCTCCACGAAGGGACGGTACTCCTTCGCCTTCGCCATCGTGGTGATGATCCGCCCGTGCGTGAACAGGGCCACGGCGAGGTTCTGGCGGAGGGCCTTCCGGTGGGCGGAGGTCCGCCCGAGCTTTCTTCCACGCTTCAGGTGACGCACGACTACCCCTCCCCGAGAACCGAGGCTACATCCATGCCCAGAGTCAGGCCGCGCTCTCCGAGCTTCTTCGTGATTTCCTTCAGGGATGTCTTCCCGAAGTTCCGGACCTCGAGCAGCTTCTCCTCCGGCATCCCGACGAGATCGCCGATGGTCTCGATGCCCTCGACCTCCATGCAGTTCGCGGCCCGGACCGACAGGTCCAGCTCGGAGATCGGGGTGAGGTACTTCTCCTTCAGTTCCGCCTGCTCCCGCTCGGCCAGGACTTCCTGCGCGCCCTTGCGCTCCGTCTCCGGAAGCTCGGCGCCGATCTCGAAGTACTGGATGAAGGGGTTCAGGTGCTTCCGGAAGATCTTGCTCGCCTCGACGAGCGCCGACTCCGGAGATACGGTGCCGTCCGTCCACAGCTCGAGGACGAGACGGTCGTAGTTCGTCATCTTCCCGACGCGGGTGTTCTCGGTCTTGTAGCGGACGCGCTGGACGGGCGAGAAGATCGAGTCGATCGGAATGATCCCGATCTCGTCGTCCTCGGAGGCGTTCTCCTCCGCCGTGCGGTAGCCGCGGCCCGTGCGGACCGTGACTTCCATGGAGAGATCCCGATTCTTCGCCAGCGTCAGGACCTTCAGGTCCTTGTTGACGACCTCGGCGAAGTGCGGGCCCTTGAACTGCCCGGCCAGGACATCACCCTCCTTGTTCGCCTCGAGCGTGAGGGTCACGCTCCGCTCGTTGTCGAGCCGAACGAGCAGGCGCTTCAGGTTGAGGATGACCTCGGTCACGTCCTCGACCACGCCGTCCATCGAGGTGAACTCGTGCTGGACGCCGTGGATCTTGACGTGCGTGACCGCCGTGCCTTCCAGGGATCCGAGGAGGATCCGGCGGAGGCCGTTGCCGACGGTGGTCCCGAAGCCGCGCTCGAAGGGCTCGGCGTGGAAGCGACCGTACGTCTCCTCGCGGGTCCCCTCATCGATGGTGACCCGGTTCGGAAGCTCGAAATTTCTCCAGCGAATGCGCATGTTCCGCTCACTTTCCCGGGGGCATCGCAGCCAGGGCATCGCTCCCCGAAATGTCTGCTTGCGGCAGGTTCTCTCCGGTCCGTCCGTCCGGACGGGGGCCGGTTATCTCTTGAGGATCTCCACCACGAAGAGGTCGTGGACCTCGAACGGCACGTCCTCACGCTTCGGCAGCTCGACGACGCGAACCTTCGCGGGCTCGCTCGTGATCTCGAGCCAGCTCGGCACGACCCGGTTCTTCGTGAACTCCTGGTTGTCCTTGAACATCTTCTGCGAGGACTCGCGCTCGTTCGCGGAGATCAGGTCACCGGCCTTGACCAGCGCGGAGGCCACGTCGAGCTTCCGGCCGTTCAGGAGCACGTGACCGTGGTTGATCATCTGGCGCGCGTGGGCGCGGGACATCGCGTAGCCCGACCAGTAGAGGACGCTGTCCAGGCGGCGCTCGAGCAGCACGAGGAGGTTCTCACCCGTGTTGCCCTTCTGGCGCTCGGCCTTCTCGAAGATGCGGCGGAACTGGCGGTCGAAGACGCCGTACCAGCGCTTCACCTTCTGCTTCTCACGGAGACGGACGCCGTACTCCTTGGAACGCATGCGGCGCCAGCCGTGCATCCCCGGAGGGGTCTCGCGACGCTTGACGGCGCACTTCCCCGTGAAACAGCGGCTGCCCTTGAGATAGAGCATGACGCCTTCGCGGCGGCAGAGCCTGCACTTGGGACCGGTGTGACGAGCCATTTCTCAGATACTCCTTAGACCCGCCGGCGCTTCTTGGGCCGACAGCCGTTGTGGGGAAGCGGGGTCACGTCTTCGATCGCCCGTACCTTGAGTCCCGCGGCGGAGAGGCTCCGGATCGCGGACTCGCGACCGGCGCCCGGCCCCTTCACGCGGACCTCGATCTCCCGGACACCCATCTTGGAGGCCTTGCTGGCCACCGACTCGGCGGCCCGCTGGGCCGCGAACGGGGTCGACTTCCGGGAGCCCGTGTACTTGCCGCTCTCGACCGAGCCGGCGGACTCCCAGGCGATCGTCTCGCCGTTCATGTCCGTGATCGTGATGATCGTGTTGTTGAAGGTAGCGTTGATGTGCGCGATCGCCTTCGGCACGTTCCGCTTGATCTTCTTCTTGCTCTTCGCCATCTCAGTTCCTCGGGTGTTGCCGGGGTTCGCCCGGTCCTACCTCATCGCCTTGACCGACTTCTTCCCGGCCACCGTGCGACGCGGGCCCTTCCGCGTACGGGCGTTGGACCGCGTCCTCTGGCCCCGCACCGGCAGGCCGCGCCGGTGACGGAAGCCGCGGTAGCAGTTGATGTCCTTCAGCCGCTGGATGTTCTGCGAGATCTGGCGACGAAGCTGTCCCTCGACCACGCACCGCTTTTCGATGGCGGACGTGATCCGGGAGAGCTCCTCGTCCGTGAGGTTCTTCGTCTTGACTTCCCACTCGATCTTCGTCTCGTCGAGCAGTTTGCGGGACGTCGTGCGACCGATTCCGAAGATGTACGTCAGCGCGATCTCGATCGGCTTGTCGTTCGGAATGTCAACACCAAGAATACGCGCCATGGCCTAGCCCTGCCTCTGCTTGTGACGGGGATTGATGCAGATCACGCGGAGGATGCCCTTCCGCTTGACGATCTTGCAGTTCTCACAGATCCGCTTGACGGATGCTCTGACCTTCATCTTTCTGCTCCCGCCCGAGCGCCTACCCTCGGTAGACGATCCGGCCCTTCTCCAGGTCGTACGGAGATAGCTCCACCTGGACCTTGTCGCCGGGGAGGATCCGGATGAAGTACATCCGCATCTTCCCGCTGACGTGACACAGAATCACGTGCCCCGTCTCCAGCTCGACTCGAAACCTCGCGTTCGGAAGGGACTCCTTGACGACCCCTTCGACCCTGATCGGTTCCTCTTTCGCCAAACTCTCGTCTCCCGGGCCCCTACCCGACTTTCGTCAGGATCTCGGCCCCGTCCTCCGTCACCGCGATGGTGTGCTCGAAGTGCGCGCTCATCTTCCGGTCGGCGGTCACGACCGTCCAACCGTCGTCCAGAACGTCCACGTCCGAGACGCCGAGGTTCAGCATGGGCTCCACGCAGATCACCATCCCGGGGCGAAGCGTGAGCTCCGCGTACCGGGAGGACATGTCCACGTAGTTCGGAACCTGCGGATCCTCGTGCATCCGCGTCCCGATCCCGTGTCCGGCGTACTCGCGAACCAGTCCGTAGCCGTGCTTCTCGGCCAGCTTCTGGACCGACTCCGAAACCTCCCACAGCTTCCGACCGGGGCCGATGACCTCGATCGCCGCGTAGAGGCACTTCTCGGTCACGTCGAGCAGCGCCCGAACGTCGTCGCCGACCTCCCCCACCGGGAAGGTCCGCGCCGTGTCACCGATGTAGTTCCGGTACCGGGCTCCCACGTCGAGCCCGACGATGTCGCCCTCCTTCAGGACGATCTTCTTCGACGGGATCCCGTGAACCACCTGCTCGTTCACCGACGAGCAGACGTTCGCGGGGAACCCGTGATACCCGTTGAACTCGCAGGTCGCGGCCTGGGACAGGATCGTCCGCTCCGCCTCCTGGTCGAGTTCCAGCGTCGTGACACCGGGCCGCACGAGTTCGCCCATGCGCATGAGAGCCTCGCCCGCAATGCGGCCGGCCTCGCGCATGATGTCGATTTCCCGTGCTGACTTGATCGTCGGCGCCACTGTTCTCAGTCCCTTTCCGCCAAGCCTGTTACTGCCGCCTCATGCTGCCGCCACTGCCCTTCATGAACCCGTCGTAGTTGCGCATGAGGAGGTGGCTGTTCAACTTGTCCACCAGGTCGAGGGCCACACTCACCACGATGAGCACGCTCGTTCCGCCGAGGAACGTGGTCGCCGCGCCGCTGATCCCCATCGAGGAGGAGAGCAACTGCGGCAGGAGCGCGATCGACGCGAGAAACGCCGCGCCGGCGACGGTGACCCGGATCATGACCTTCTCGAGGAAGTCGGCGGTCCGACGCCCGGGGCGGATGCCCGGGACGAAGGCGCCGTACTCCTTCATGTTCTTGCTCATCTCCGCCGGGTTGAACATCAGGGCGGTCCAGAAGAACGAGAAGAAGAAGATCAGCGCGATGTAACAGATCGAATAGATCCAGCCGTAGTTCCGGAAGGACGACGCCAGGGCCTCCAGGCCGATCGACTCGAAGATCATGCCCGGGAACGCGAGCAGCGACGACGCGAAGATCACCGGCATCACGGAGGCCTGGTTCACGCGGATCGGCATGTAGTGCTTCTGACCGCCGTAGACCTTCCGGCCGCGGGTCAGCTTCGCGTACTGCACCGGGATCCGCCGCTGGCCCTTGGTGATGTAGACGACCACCATGACCACCAGGAAGTACAGCCCGATGAGGAGCACGCTCTTCACCAGCATCGCCCGCTGGTCCTCGGCGTCCGCGAACATCTGCATCACGGAGTTCGGGACCCGCGCCACGATGCCCGCCATGATCAGCAGGCTGATACCGTTCCCCACGCCGTGCTCGGTGATCTGCTCACCCAGCCACATGAGGAAGACACCACCGGCTGTCAGGGCCAGGATGACCATCGGACCGAACCAGGGCGCGCCGTAGATGTCCTTGTCCACGACGTTCGGCATGCCCTGGACGGCGCCCGGCGCCATCATCTGCAGCACGAAGAACGCCTGGACGATGCAGATCGGCACCGTCACGTAGCGCGTGTACTGGTTGATCTTCTTCTGCCCGCTCGCCCCCTCTTTCGACAGCTTCTCGAGGGCCGGAACGACCTTGGTGAGAAGGCTGAAGATGATGGACGACGAGATGTAGGGCATGATGCCGAGCGAGAAGAGGCCGAACGAGAGCAGGCCTCCGGCGCTCAGTACGTTGATCAGCCCGATCAGGTTGCTGCCCGCACCCGTGCTGTCCTTGAAGGCCTCCAGGAGCGCCTTCATGGAAATGCCCGGCACCGGCACGTGCCAGCCCATCCGGTAGATGAGCAGCAGTGACAGAGTGATGAAGATCTTCTTCCGAAGTTCTTCGATGCGGAAGATGTTGGCGACGTTCTGGATCATTCTGAGAGCTCGACGACAGTGCCACCCGCCGCCTCGATCTTCTCCCTCGCCGCAGCGCTGAACTTGTGCGCCGCAACGGTGAGCTTCTTGTTGATCTCGCCCTTGCCCAGGATCTTCAGAAGCGAGTCACGCTTCTTCGCGATGCCGAGCCCCTTGGCCGCGTCGAGCGAAACCTCGACGTCCGCCTCGAAGTACTCCTCGAGGTCCTGGACGTTGAGAATCGCGTATTCCGTCCGGAAGCGCTTGTTGTTGAAGCCGCGCTTCGGCAGGCGCCGCATGAGGGGCATCTGGCCACCCTCGTGCGCCAGCATCCCGCCCCAGCCGGAACGGGACTTCGCGCCCTTGTGCCCGCGGCCGGAGGTCTTCCCCTTGCCGCTGGACTCGCCGCGACCGACACGCCGCTTGCGCTTCCGCGGCCCGCTCTTCGAAAGGACGTCCATGAGGTTCATGACAGGGTCACTCCCCGCAGTTCCTCGACCTGCTTCTTCGACCGGATGGAAGCCAGCCCGTCGAAGCACGCCTTCACCACGTTCACGGGGTTGTTCGAGCCGAAGGACTTCGAGAGGATGTCCGTGATCCCCGCCTTCTCGCAAACCGCGCGCACGGCGGCGGACGCGATGACGCCCGTACCGGGACGCGCCGGCTTGAGGAGGATCTTGGCGGACCCGAAGGTCCCCTTGACCTCGTGCGGGATCGTCGTCCCGACGAGCGGAACGCGGAGGAGGCGCTTCCGCGCGTCCTTCACGCCCTTCTCGACGGACGGGGGAACCTCGTTCGCCTTCCCGAACCCGTAGCCCACGACGCCGTTGCCGTTGCCGAGGACGACGAGGGCCGAGAAGGAGAACCGCCGGCCACCCTTCACCACGGTGGCGCACCGGTTGATCTTCACCACGGTCTCATCGAGGATCAGGCCTTCCGGATCCACGAATTCGGTGTACTTGCGCGACTTGCCCATGTGGTCCCCTAGAACTCCAGTCCGCCTTCACGCGCACCCTCGGCGAGGGCGGCCACCCGACCGTGGTACCTGTACGACCCGCGATCGAAGCAGACCGAGGTGACCCCGTTCTCCTTCGCGACGGCCGCGACGGCCATTCCGACTTCCTTGGCCGCGTCGCGGTTGCCCGAGTACTTCGCCGTCAGCTTCCCGTCCCGGGTCAGGTCCCGGCTGGAGCACTGGACGATCGTACGACCGGACTCGTCGTCGATGATCTGGGCGTAGATGTGCATGTTGCTGCGGAACACCGACAGGCGCGGCTTGTCCTGCGTGCCGCGCACGCGGTTGCGAACGCGCATCGCGCGCCGGCCGGTCCGCTTCTGAACTCTCTTCCAGGTCTTCATGGCTACTTGTCACCCGACACGAAGGACTTGCCTGCCTTGCGGATCACGCGCTCGCCCCGGTACCGGATGCCCTTGCCGTTGTACGGTTCGGGCTTTCGGACCTTGCGCACGTTGGCCGCGAACTGTCCCACCTGCTGCTTGTTGCAGCCGGTGATGTCGATCCGCTGGTTCGTGGGCGCCACCACCTCGAGGCCGTCCGGGATCTCGAACTTGACGGGGTGGCAGAAGCCGATCTGGAGCGTGAGCGTCTGGCCCGCCATCTTGGCGGTGTAGCCGACGCCGACGATCTCGAGCGTCTTCTTGTAGGGCTCCTTCACCCCCAGGACCGCCGCGGCCACCAGGCTCCTCGTGAGGCCGTGGAGAGCCTTGTGCTGCTTCGAATCCGTGGGGCGCCGGACCTCGAGGACCTTGTTGTCCTCGGTCCACTCGACCGACAGGGCCGGGTGGACAGGCGCGGTGACCGTGCCGTGAGGCCCGGTGACCGTGACCTCGGTCTTGCCGAGATCCACCTTGACCCCGTCCGGGATGGCGATGGGCTGCTTCCCGATGCGCGACATGGCTACCAGACCTCCGCGAGGACTTCCCCGCCGACGTTCAGCTCCATGCACTCGCGATCGGACAGCACGCCCTTCGGCGTCGACACGATCCGCACGCCCAGGCCGGAGAGGAGCGGGTCCATATCGCGAACCTTCGCGTAGACCCTGCATCCCGGCTTGGAGACGCGCTGGAGGTGCCGGATCACCTTCTCGGAGTCCGGTCCGTACTTGAGATAGATCCGAACGGTCGGGAACTTGACCCCATCGAGGTCTTTGAATTCCCGGATGAAACCCTCGCGCTTCAGGACCGCGAGGGTCCCGAGCTTCAGGTTCGACGCCGGGCAATCAACCGTCGTCCGACCGATCCGGTTCGCATTGCGGATCCTCGTCAGGAGGTCCGCCAGGGGGTCTGTCATCGACATGACAAAAACCTCACCAGGACGCCTTCTTCATACCGGGGATCTCGCCCTTGTGGGCCAGCTCCCGGAAGCAGATCCGGCAGATCTGAAACTTCCTGTAATAAGCACGCGAGCGGCCGCAGATCCGGCAACGGTTGTACGCCCGGACCTTGTACTTCGGCTCCCGCTGCTGCTTCTCGATGAGACACTTCTTGGCCAACGATCTTCTCCTCAGTTCGCCCGGAACGGCATTCCGAGACTCTTCAGGAGCTCGAACGACATCTCGTCCGTCCCGTTCTTGATCGTGATCGTCACGTTCATCCCCTGGGTGTGCTCGACCGAGTCGAGATCGATCTCCGGAAAGACGATCTGCTCGGACAGCCCCATGGAGTAGTTGCCGCGCCCGTCGAACGACCGGGGCGAAAGCCCGCGGAAGTCGCGGATACGGGGGATCACGATCGAGATCAGGCGGTCGAGGAACTCGTACATACGCCGTCCACGGAGGGTGACCATGCATCCGATCGCATTGCCCTCACGAAGACGGAAACCGGAGACGGACCGCCGCGCGGCGTTGATCTTCGGCTTCTGACCCGTGATGATTCCCAGGTCCCGGCTGGCGTCCTCGAGGAACTTCTTGTTCTCGGTCGCCTTTCCGACACCCATGTTCACGGTGATCTTGTCGAGCCGCGGCACCGCCATGCGGTTCTCGATGCTGAACCGCTCCATCAGCGCGGGCACGACCTCATCCGCATACTTGCTCTTGAGCCGAGCCATCACTTACTCCTTGGACTTCCGGCCCTTCCGGCCCTTCTTCGCGCCGGAGTCCGTCGTCAGGATCGCGCCGCTCTTGCGCGCGAACCGGGTCAGACGGCCTTCGTCGCCCACCTTCCGGCCCACGCGGGTCGGAACGTTCTGCTCCGGATCGACCACCATCACGTTGGAGATGTGGACCGGGGCTTCCCTCCGGACGCGTCCCCCCTGGGGGTTCTGCTGACTCCGGCGGACGTGCCGATAGACCAGGTTCACACCCTCGACGACGACCTGGTCGTCGTCGAACAGCAGGCGCAGGACCCGGCCCTGCACACCTTTGTCCGCGCCGGCGACGACCATCACGAGGTCGCCCCTGCGGATCCGACTACGGTGCGGGCTGCGCTTCGCCATCACACCACCTCCGAGGCCAGGCTCACGATCTTCATGTAGTTCTTCTGGCGGAGCTCGCGAGCCACCGCGCCGAAGATGCGGGTCCCCTTCGGGTTCCCGTCGGCGTCGACGATGACCATCGCGTTCCGGTCGAACTTCACGTACGAGCCGTCATTGCGCCGGACATCCTTCTTCGTCCGGACGATGACGCCGCGCACGATGTCGCCCTGCTTGACGTCGCCGCCGGGAAGCGCCCGCTTCACGGTGGCCACGATCACGTCGCCGACACTGGCGTAGCGCCGCTTCGAGCCGCCCAGCACCTTGATGCACATGGCGCTGCGGGCCCCGGTGTTGTCCGCCACGTCCAGCCTGGTCTGCGCCTGGATCATGCCGCGCTCTCCTCGCCGTTTCCGGTCGAGCCACTGCCGGTCGCGTACGCCGTCACGACTTTGACCAGCCGCCAGCGCTTCGACTTGGAGATCGGGCGGGTGAAGGCGAGTTCAACGACGTCGCCGGTCTTCGCCTGGTTCTCTTCGTCGTGGGCGTAATACGTCGTGTAGCGACGGATGTACTTCCCGTACCGCGGGTGCTTGACCCGCCGCTCCGTCTTCACGACGATCGTCTTGTCCATGCGGTCGGATACGACCGTGCCGCGCACACTGGGGAGTTTGCCGCGTGTCATCGGTTACTCCTCCTCCTCACTGCCGTCCGTCCCACACTCGATCTCGCGCTCACGGAGCACGGTCAGGATGCGCGCGACGTCCTTCCGCAGGGCCTTGAGAAGCTGCGGATTTCCCGCCTTCTCCGAAGCCTGCTGGAAACGGATGTTGAAGCACTCGTGGCGCTTCTCCTCGAGCTCGGCCCGGAGGTCGCTGTCCTCGCGCTTCCGGTACTCCACAATCTTCGTCTTGACCGCCATCACCGCGCTCCCCGCTTCACAAACCGGCAGAGAATGGGCAGTTTGTGCGCCATGCGGTTCATGGCCTGCTTGGCGAAGTCCTCCGGGACCCCGCCGATCTCGTACATGATCGTGCCGGGCCGGACGACCGCCACCCACTTGTCGATCTCACCCTTGCCCTTGCCCATCCGGGTTTCGGCCGGGGTCGAGGTGATCGAACGGTGCGGGAAGACGCGGATCCAGATCTTGCCCTCGCCCGCCAGGAAGTGGTTCCCGGCGATACGGGCGGCTTCGATCTGCTGCGCGTTGATCCAGCCCCGCGTGATCGCCATCAGGCCGTAGTCGCCGAATTCCACGCGGTTGCCGCGCGTGGCCTTTCCGCGGATGCGGCCCTTCTGGCGCTTGCGGTACTTGACCCTCTTCGGCATCAGGGCCATGTCAATTCTCCTTGGGGGCGACCTGGATGTCGCCGGTGTAGACCCACACCTTCACGCCGATGGTGCCGGCCTTGGTCTTCGAGATCGCCAGCCCGTAGTCGATGTCGGCAATCAGCGTCTGCAGCGGGATCGAGCCCTGGTGCTGCGTGACGCGGCTCGACATCTCCCGGCCGCCGAGGCGACCGCTGATCTGGATCTTCACGCCCTTCGCGCCCTTCTCCATCGTCAGGCCGATCTGGCGCTTGATGGTGCGGCGGAAGGCGCCCCGCTTCTTCAGCTGCTCCGCCACGGACTCCGCGACGAGCTGGGCCGAAAGCTCCGGACGGGTGACTTCGACGACCTTGAGGTCCACGATCTTGCCGGTGAGCTTCTGAAGATCTTCGGTGAGCTTCTCGATCTTCGCGCCCTTGCGGCCGATCAGGATCCCCGGACGGGCGCAGTGAACGGTGACCGTGGCGGTCTCGCCCTTGCGCTCGATCTGGATGCGCGGGATGCCGGCGAAGGTGTACTCCTTCTTGATCATCTCGCGGATCTGGTAGTCCTCGAAGAGCAGGTCGCCGAAGTCCTTCTTCCGGGCGTACCACTTCGAGTTCCAGTCACGGGTGATCCCCACCCGGAAACCGTTGGGATGTACCTTCTGACCCATCAGTCCTGCTCCTCCGGCTCGGCCGGGGCTTCGGAGAGGATCACCGAAATGTGCGATGACCTCTTCAGGATCGGGTACACGCGCCCCTGGGCGCGGGGCCGCCACCGCTTCAGCGTCGGCCCCTCGTCCACGCGCACGTCACTCACGTAAAGCCGGTTCACGTCGACGTCGAGGTCCTGACCGGCGTTCGCCATCGCGGAGCGGATGACCTTCTGGAGCATGGGGCTCGCGCGACGGTGCGTCGCCATGAGCTCCTCCAGGGCCGAGTTCACCGGACGGCCGCGGACGAGGTCCGCCACGGGGCGGGCCTTGCGCGCCGAGATGCGCGCGTGGCGGTGCAAAGCCTTGAACTGCTTGTCGGACATCGCGCGCCTCCTACCGCTTCTTCCCGCTGTGACCGCGGAAGGTCCGCGTCGGGGAGAACTCGCCGAGCTTGTGCCCGACCATCTCCTCCGTCACGAATACCCGGATGAAGCCCTTCCCGTTGTGGACCTCGAAGGTGTGACCGACGAAGTCCGGCGGGACCGTGCTGGCACGGGCCCAGGTCCGGATAGGGCTGCGATCGTTCTGCTGCTTCTGGCGGAGAACCTTCCGCTGAAGCTTGGCGTCGATATGCGGACCCTTTTTGACCGAGCGACCCATGGCCTACCTCTTCTTCTTCTTCCGACTCCGGACGATCAGCTTGTCGGAGTTCTTCCTGGGAGAACGCGTCTTGCCACCCTTCGAAAGCACGCCCGTCGGCGAGCACGGAGGACGGCCGGCTCCGGCGCGGCCCTCACCGCCACCCAGCGGGTGGGCGACGGGGCTCATCGCGGAACCGCGAACCTTCGGCCGCTTGCCGAGCCAGCGGTTCCGGCCGGCCTTGCCGATGCGGACGAGGGCGTGCTCCTCGTTGCCCAGCTGCCCCACCGTCGCGCGGCAGCGGATGTGCACCCGGCGCAGCTCTCCGGAAGGCAGGTTCAGGAGGGCGTGCTTCCCCTCCTTCGCCATCAGCTGGGCCATCCCGCCCGCCGTGCGGACCAGCTGGCCGCCGCGGCCCGGGACCATCTCGATGTTGTGCACCGGGAGACCCGTGGGGATGGACTCGAGCGGCATCGAGTTGCCGGCCTTCGGCTCGACCTTGTCGCCGGCGATGACCGTCTGGCCGACCCGGATGCCCTGGGGCGCGAGGATGTAGCGCCGCTCACCGTCCGCGTACGTCAGGAGGGCGATCCGGGCGCTCCGGTTCGGGTCGTACTCGATCGAGGTGACCGTGGCGGGCACGTCGAGCTTGTCGCGCTTGAAGTCGATGATCCGGTAGCGCCGCTTGTGACCGCCACCCCGGCGCCGTGCCGTGATGCGGCCCTGGTTGTTGCGGCCGCCCGTCTTCTTCATCGGGCGGAGCAGCGACTTCTCGGGCTCGGTCCGCGTGATCTCCGTGAAGTCCGAAACGGTGGACTTCCGGCGACCCGGCGAAGTCGGCTTGTATTTCCGAATTCCCATTGATCTATTCCTGGTTCGTAACCCTAGAACAGCTCGATGGAGTGGCCTTCGCGGAGCTTCACGTAGGCCTTCTTCCAGTTAGGCGTTCTGCCGACGCGACGACCGCGGCGGCGGGGCTTGCCCTTGCGATGGGCGGTGTTCACACGCTCGACCTCGACGCCGAAGATGCGCTCGACGGCCTCACGGATCTGCACCTTGTTGGCCTTCGGGCTCACCGCGAACGGGTAGATGTTCTCGGTCTCGACCAAGTGCATCCCCTGCTCGGTGATGAGCGGCCGCTTGATGATCTGGTAGACGTCAAGAGTCGCCATGACCCACCCTCTCGATCAACTGGTCCAGACCGTCCTTCGTCAGCACCAGCCGCTCGTGCGTCACCACGTCGTAGGCGTTCAGCTCGCCGGCCGAGCGGGCGACCGTCCGCGTGATGTTCCGCGTGGACTTGACGACCGCGTCGTTCTCGGAACCTCCCTGGTGGACGACCAGGGCGCTGCCGCCGATCTCGAGGCCCTTCAGGACCTTGACCATCTCCTTCGTCTTCGGCTCGGAGATGGCGAGGTTCTCGACCAGGGCCACCTCGCCGTCGAGGAGCTTGCCCAGGATCGCGGAGCGCAGCGCCTGGCGAAGCGCCTTGCGGGGCATCGAGTAGCTGAAGTCCCGCGGCTTCTTCGCGAAGACGACTCCACCGCCCCGCCAGATGGGCGACTTGCGGGTCCCGGCGCGCGCGCGGCCGGTGCCCTTCTGCCGCCAGGGCTTCTTCTTCGAGCCGGCCACCTCGGCGCGGGTCTTCGCGGCGTGCGTCCCGACCCGGCGGTTCGCCTGGTACATGACGACGGCGTCGCGGAGAACGCGCCAGCGGATCTCCTCGCCGAAGCGGGTCTCGTCCACCTCGGCGGATCCGACCTCGCCCGTGTCGAACTGGTAGACAGGTACGGAAACCATCCCTAGGCCTCCTTGCCCGGGGGCGGCGTCTTCGCGGTGCGTACGCTGACGATGCCGCCGTTCGGACCGGGGATCGACCCCTTGACGAGCAGGCGGTTCTTGCCGGCGTCGACGCCGACGACCACCAGGTTCTTCACGGTCGTCCGCTTGTTGCCGTACTGGCCGGACATGTGCTTGCCCTTGAACACGCGACCCGGGTAGGTGTGCATACCGGTCGAACCGGGCTCCCGGATGTTCTTCGAGCCGTGGCTCGTCGGACCGCGACCGAAACCCCAACGCTTGATGGTTCCCGCGAACCCACGCCCCTTCGAAGTCGCGATGACGTCGATGAAGCTACCCTCGGAAAACACCTGGTCGACAGTCACGACGTCGCCCGGGTTGACCTCTTCGTCCGCGGAGAGCGGAGACTCGCGCAGGATGCGCTTCGGCTCGACGCCGGCGCGCTTGAAGTGACCGAGCTGCGGCTTCTTCACCCGCTTCTCGAGCTGAGGCTCGAAACCGATCTGGGCGGCGCAGTAGCCGTCCGTCTCCTCGGTCTTGACCTGAACCACTTCGCAGGGACCGACCTCGATCACCGTCACGGAGGTCACTTCCCCCGACGGATCGAAGATCTGCGTCATCCCGAGCTTCTTACCGATCAAGAGCTTCACGGAAAAGCTCCCCGACAATTGATGCGGATGGACTTCTCCCGACAGGGAGGAAGGCCATCGGCCATCCTGAAAGTTCGCCCCCTCCCCGGACGGGGAGGACCAGGTGCATCTCGCCCGCTGCCTAGCCTGTACCGGTGGCCCTGCTAGGCCTTGATTCGAATGTCGACGCCGGCGGGCATGTCGAGCTTCGAGAGAGCGTCGACCGTCTTGCTGGTCGGCTCCTCGATGTAGATCAGACGCTTGTGCGTGCGGATCTCGAACTGCTCGCGCGACTTCTTGTCGATGTGCGGAGACCTGAGAACCGTGTAGCGCTCGATACGCGTGGGCAGAGGCACGGGCCCGGAAACTCTGGCCCCCGTGCGCTTCGCAGTTTCCACGATGTCCAACGCGGACTTGTCGAGCGCTTCGTGGTCGTAAGCCTCCATGCGAATTCGGATCTTGTCATTCAGCATGGACAGCGGTCCTTGAGACGAGTCTTAGAGACTGGGGCGAGCCGGCGGGAACCGCTACTCAGCGGCGGGGCCGAAACGTCCTCTGACCTGGTGAAACCTTCGTAAATACGTATCGAAGCGCCGATTTGACCGTTCTGTCGTGCGCCTGTCAAAAAATACGGAGGAGAAACCTCCCCGCACCCGCCAGCCGGCTGTCTACCTCATACGGAGTCAGGGCAAATCCAGCGTAGACACCCGGCTCGTTGCGGCCGATTCGACGCTGAACCCCGGATGTTACCGAACACCGACGATCCCGCCTCTCTCTTGCCGGGTACAATCCCCCGCCAAGGGAGACTTCGAATGCGAATCACGCTGTGCGCCGTCGCCGTCCTGTTTCTTGCCGGCCTCGCGATCGCCGGCCCTCCCCGCGGCGCGAAGCTCTCCCTGAAGAAAGGCCTGCCGAAGGCCGAGGGCCTCGGGAAACTCGCCATCCTCTCGAACCTCCCGAAGTCCGGCCCGGGCTGGAAAGCGGTCAAGCGCCTGGCCGATCACCGGGACGCGAAGATCCTGTGGTTCCCGAAGGACAAGGTCCGGACCGTCGAGTCGAAGCTGAAGTCCATCGGCCCGGAGTTCGTGGCCCTCGCCGTCACGCCGACGACCGTGGACATGAACTTCCAGCTCGAGGTGCTGGAGCTGTGCCGCGGGCTCGACCGGGATCCGATGCCCGACTTCCACTTCGGCTACCTCTGCGCCCGGACCGGCGAGGACCTCGCGGCGCTGATCGGGCGGATCATCGCCCGGGAGGCGAAGAAGGACGCCGGGAACGTGGCGAAGACGGCCTCGGCGACCCCGCCGGGCACCCACCTCGCGGCGCTCGACTACGTCCTCCACTTCGGGCACGGCCAGCCCTGGCGGGTGAACAACGGCCTGACGGCGGAGCAGGTGACGGCGCTCGAGCTGCCCCGCTCCCCGGTGATCTTCTCCGGCGCCTGCTTCACCGGCGTCCTGTCCCGGAGCTACCACAAGTCCGCCTACCAGCGGATCTTCCTGAAGCCCGTCGAGATCGCCCCGGAGAAGCTGATTTCGCTGAGTTGGGTCCACGCCGGCGTGAGCGGCTACTTCGCCCCGCTCGAGGGCGACCGCGGCGAGATGGCCATGGCCGAGTGGGCCTGGTTCCGTGAGCGGGCGTGCTCGCTCGGGGAGACGATCGGCTACCAGTACCGCCTCGCGTTCACCAGCCTGCCGGAGGACTACGAGGGCTTCCCCCGCTACGTGCCCGGCCAGCCGAAGCGCATGTGGTTCTACGACGTGATGCTCCGGGGGATGATCTCGCGGATCCTGGTCTCCGACCCGTCCTTCCGGCCGCTCGAGGAGCCGCTGGACGAGCCTGTCCTCGGCGACGAGGTCGCCCACGACGCGAAGAAGAAGGAGCTCACGGTCCGCGTGACGGTGAAGCGCTGGAGCCAGGGCCACCTGCTGAACTACCTGCCGAAATCCGGGAAGGGGATCTTCGACCGGAGGGTGTTCCGTCGGATCGCCGTGCCGGAGGAGTTGCGCGGCTATCCGGGGAAGCCGGAGGTCCGGGCGACGCTCGGTGACGACGAGATCCCGCTGACCCGCTTCCACGTGCGCCACGAGGTCTGGGGCGGCGCGCGATACCTGTGCCTGCAGGCGGAATCGGAGGACGGGCGGCTGGGGAAGACGGGGGCGAGCGTGGAGTACCGCTTCCCGGTGGAGAAGTGAATCGGCGCTCGTTGACGGCCAACCGATGCAGACCCGCGGCGACCGGCGTATACAAGGGCATGCCGCGAGCCGTGATCCTCCTCTTCGCCATCGTTTTCGCCACCGGGCTCGCCCGTGCCGCCGAGGAGGAGTGGGTCCGCACCTCGACCGTTCACCTGCCCGGCCTGGAACCGCGCGACGCCGAAGGGAGGAAGACGGTCGTCTCCGTCCGGCTCTTCCGCGAGGACGGAGCGGGAGGCCTGGTCCTCGTCCCCCACGGCCTCGGGAGCTACTACACCGAAGAAAGTCATCCCACGGCGCCGGGAGCCCGACTCCTCGCGCGGGGCAAGGGAGACGAGTGGGGCTTCGTGAACGTCGTGATGCCCGGTGAGCCCAGGGCGCCCGACGAGCGAGGATTCCACTGGCACTTCGAAGCGCCGGGCCAGGGCGCGACACACGAGACCGGCCGCTTCGGCTGGCTCCCTGACGAGGAGATCACCCTGCCCGGCGGCGAGGACATCGAGATCCTGGTGATCGATCCCTTCGGCCGGCCGATCGCCGGCGCGCTTGTGTCGCAGTTCCTCGGGTGTCCGCACAGTCCGACGCTCCGGCGCGGCGTCACGGACGAGCGCGGCATCGTCCGCCTCGCGAACCTGCCCGCCGACCGGAACGACGACTTCTGGGTGGAGGCGCCGGGCATCGACCGCGGTCCGTACTACACTCTGCCCCCGCGGATCGGCGAGTCCCGGCCGAGGATCCTTCTGGAGCCGGCCCGCACGGTCCGGGGCCGGGTCGTGGACGAGTCCGGCGATCCCCTCGCCGGCGTGGTCGTCCGCACGGCCGGCTACCCGCGCGGCCCAATCGTCCTCACCGACGAGCGGGGCGGCTTCGTTCTCGACGGCGTCCCCTGGGCCGCGGCAGTCTACTTCTACCGCCCCGGTCGGCCGGAGCCCGACTGCATCGTCCGCGACTTCGTGGAGTCGATCCCGATCCGGGTCGCGCTGCGCAAGGACCGCCCCACCTCTCTCACGGACGGGGAGGCGCGGCATCTCGTGACCGTCGTGGCCGCCGGCGGAGGGATACGGACTCCCGTGGTCCTCTCGCGGCTCTCCGACGGCTTCACCGTCCGGGGCACGATCGAAGAAGGCATGTTCCGGACGGAGGTGCCGCCGGGCCGGTACCGCGTCGAGGCCGGCGGCGGGTTCTCCGGCTACCTGGCGAACGCGGTGGAGGCCGACCTGCCCCGTCCGGACGCGGCTCCCGTGCGGGTCCCGGTGTCGTGGGGCCAGGCCGAGGCGTCTTTCCGGCTGCACCGCGGCGGAGGGGCGGATCCGGGCCGGCCCCTGGAGTTCCGGGTTCCCGGCCGGAGCCGGGACGTCTCGAAGTGGATCAACTCGCTCCCGCACCGGCCGCCGGGCGTCCCGGCCGGGCTGCTCGTCTCAAATCCCACCCGGATCCTCCCCGTCGAGGGTGGTCGCGTGGACCTCTGGCCCGTTCCCATGCACGAGATCCGCTTCCGGCTTCACAACGCGGCGGGTTCGCCGGTCGAGCCGGATCTCGCATTCATCGACAACGAGGTGAGGGACCCGGAAGCGCAGAAGGACGGGAGCTGGATCCTTCGCACCTGGCGATGCGGGAGGATCACCGTCTCGTTCTTCGAGCCGTTCGGCGCAGCGGTTGGACGAACGCTCGACCTGCCGGCGGACCGACCAGCGAAGATCGACCTGGGCACCCTCGTCGTGCCGGCCGACGAAGAGGAGGCGGATCCGTGGACCTTCCGGCTCCGCTACGCGGACGGCGCCCTGGTGACGGAAGACGACCTGCGGTGGCTCTCCGTCGTAGCGGAGTGCGAGCCGGACTGGGCGGACTGGGAGTCCCTCGACGTCGACAAGAAGGGCCTCATCGCGGTGGAGGACGGACGGCCGACGGTGCGGTTCCGCATCCAGGCGACGCGGATCTACCCCTTCGCCGCGGAGGTCCGCCGCGACGGCCCCCGCGAGGTCCGGCTGCCGCCCGGCCGGCTGACCGGCACGGTGAGGGACGCGGACGGCGAACTCGTCGCGGCGGCGCTGTTCGTCGACTCGTACCGGTTCGACGCCCCGGCGGGACGGATCGACATCCACGCCCTCCCGCCCGGCCCGCACATCGTGATCGCGGGGGCGCCGGGCCACCTCACGGAGATCCGGCGGATCCTGCAAAAGGATGGGGAGACGCGGGCCATCGAGGTCAGACTCGAACCCCGGTGAGACGATGCAATGCCCGCACTCCGCCACCGGATGGTGTAACCTGAACCTGCCATGCCCGGCGTGACAGACATCGACAGGCTCCTCGCGACAAGGCCCACGGACGAAGAGACGGCCCGGGCCGCCGTAGCCCCTTACCGGTCGCTCGACGCCGCTGCCCGTCTCGAAGCGCTCGCGTCGCTGCTCCGCGACATGGACACCCTCCTCGACGGTCGCATGCCCGTCCGGTCTCCCGACGACGAGAACTTCTGGCGCCACTGGATGGATCCGAGTCTTGGCCGCCCTCGGTGACCTGACCGGCCTCGCCGCCCGGATCTCGGCGAAGCTCACGCGGGAAGAGATCCCGCACGCCGTATCCGGCGCAATCGCCATGGCCGCCCACGGCCACGTTCGGGCAACGATCGATCTCGACATCCTCGTCGTCACGGAGTCCATGCGCCTCCCGGTCGTATTCGAGATCGTCCGGCGGCAGGGCTTCGAGGGCGATGATCGCGACCTGATCGACTCGCTCCGCACCCGGTACGTCGCGGCACTCCGCTCGGGCCCGGTGACGGTGGAGATCCTGGTCCCCGTCCTCCCCTACCATCACGGGATCGTGGATCGCGCCGTCCGGAGACCAGTTTCGGGCGAAGAGGTCCCCTTCGTTGGTGTGGAGGACCTGGTCATCCTGAAATTGCTCTGGCGACGGGCCAAGGATCTGGCCGACCTCCAGGCGCTGGTTGCGGCGACGCCGGATCTCGATGCGGAGTTCGTCCGCGCGACGCTGGCCGAAATCCTCCCGGCGGAGGATCCCCGGCGAGCGGAGTTCGAGGATCTGGTCTCGAAGTTCGGACGGGACTGACGATCCTCTGGAGGCTTTCGCCGGGTTACGGCATTCTCTTCCCGTGAGTGACACCCGTCCGACCTTCGACGACCTCCTGGCGCACGAACCCTTCGTCACGACCCTCGCCCGGACCCTGGTCCCCGACGAGAACCGCGCGGCGGACGTGACCCAGGACGTGTGGGCGACGGCACTGCGGAATCCACCCGAGCGGACCGGCAACCTCCGCGGCTGGCTGGCCGCCGTCACGCGGAACGCGGCGCGGATGCTGTACCGTAGTGAAGGCCGACGCCAGGACCGGGAGAGCGCGACCACTCCGTCGACCTGTGCCCCGTCCGCTGCCGACGTGGCCGCCCGCATCGAGCTCCGTCGCAAGCTCGTCGACTCTGTCGAGTCGCTGCCCGATCCGTACCGCACGGTCGTGGTGCTCCGGTACTTCGACGGTCTCCGCCCCGTGGACATCGCGGAGCGGCTCGGTGTCCCCGCGAAGACCGTGCACACCCGCCTGCGGCGGGCGCTCGCGCGGTTGCGGGCCGACCTCGACCCCGGCGGTCGTCGCCGCGGTCCCGCGGCTCTCCTCACCCTGATCGGAGCCCTCATCATGAGCACGAAGGCGAAGGCGGCCGCCGTGACGGTGGTCGCGCTCCTGGTCTCGTTCGCGGCCTGGCGCGTGTCAAGCGGCGTCGGTGACCGGGGCGGTCCGCCTCGGACGACTCCTTCACCGGCTCCGGAGGTCGTGCCCATCGAGGAACCGCAGGCGGCCGTCGATGTCGCCGTCGCCGCAGGGCCGGAGAGGGAAGAGACACCGGGGCCCGCGCTGCCGGTTCTCGTCCTCGGGCCCGGCGACCGGCCACTTCCGAAGGTGAAGGTGGTCTTCGTTCCGACCCACGACGAGGACGCCATCTCCCTCGGCGTGACCGGTGTCGACGGACGCACGGTCCTGAAGGCGGTCGGAACGGGAGAGCTCCGCGTCATCCCCCCGGCCGACCACGCCCCGCGTCGAATCGCCGTGGTCGCCGGAGGCGAGGAGCTGGAGATTCGCCTCACGCGCGGTCCAAGCATTCGGGGAAGGTTCATCGACCGCCACGGAGAGCCGCTGGCCGATTGCCTGGTCCGGGCCCGGGCCGAGCCGACGGTTTCGTGGCTGGGACGCAGCTGGCGGAGATCCTGCCGGACCGACGAGAACGGGTCGTTCGAGATCTTCGGCCTGCTCGAGGGGCGTTACGGTCTGCTTCCGGGCGCGCCCCCGGCCGCCGGATCGAGCCCGGACCCCACGGTCGAGGCGAACGCGGGGGATACCGGAGTCGTCCTCCGCCTCGGCTCGCTTCGCGCCCCCGTCATCCGCGTGCTGGACCGGGAGACCGGTGTGCCCGTGGTCGGGCCACGGACCGTCTTTCTCCTCCAGGAATCCTCGGAGCAGCATCTCGTAGGAAGGACCGGCCCCGGCGACCTCGGGATGCACCTGATGCCGCCGGACGGTACGCGCCTGAAGATCGTGGCGGACGGATACCGGGAGGGGATCATCGATCCCCCGCGAGAGGATGGCGATCTCCTCGTGGAAGTCCGGCTCGAACGTGACCCGGAATGGCAGACGAGGCCCCGCCTCGACCTCCACGTCGTCGACGACCGGGGACATCCGCTCGCCGAAGTGCGCGTGAGGTGGCGCACTCCCGCGCCCGGCCAGACCGACGTGAGGCTCGAGAACGGGCGGGGATCCGTTCAGCTTCCCTCCGGAGACCATGAGCTCACCGTTTCCGGCCGGTGGACTCACGCCACCGAGAAGATCGAGATCACCCTCTCCCGTGGCGAGACCGCGACGCGCAAGGTGGTCCTCGTACGACTCGGCCACGTGGAGATCCACGCGGTCCGGGGCGACAGCATCAATGTGCTCCATCCCGACGGATCGAGGGTCCTGTTCTCGGTGAACCAGATTTCCGAGGGACTCCGGCTCAACCTCCGACCGGGGAAGTACGTCCTGCGGGTGACGCGCAAGGGGGGGAAGCCGGTGGACCGGGACATCACGATCGAGAGCGGGCGGACCGTCGAGGTGTCGAGGGAGTAGACGGTCGGCGTGACACACGGGCGCCGATCGGCGACGTTCCATGCGACTGGCCGAGCGAACGGACCGGATGAGGGCGGTGTCTACGCTGGAATTGCCCTGACTCCGTATGGAGGAGACGCGGTCAGAACGTGAACTTTTCCGCCACCTCGGGGGGGACCGGCTTGTAGGAGTCAGGCTCCATCGCGTAGTCGGCGCGGCCCTGCGTCAGGCTCCGGAGAACCGATGAGTAGCCGAACATGTTCGCCAGCGGGGCCCGGGCGGTGATGACGCGGAGTTCCGAAAGCGTCTCGATCTCACTGATGTCCGCGCGGCGCTTCTGGAGGTCGCCGATCACGTCGCCGAGATAGTTCTCCGGCGTGCGGACGCTGGCCTTCATCACCGGCTCGAGCAGGACGGTGCCGCCCTCCTCGAACGCGTCGCGCATCGCATTCGTCGTCGCGGCGGAGAACGCACCCTCCGTCGTGCACTCCGGGTCGATCTCCACCGAGAGCAACATCACGCCGAGCTGCACCGCCGGGTAGCCGTAGCCGACCCCGCCCGACGCCGCCGACGTCACGCCGCTCTTCACCGCCTCCTCGAACGCGTGATGGAACGCCTTCTCCGAGACGCCGTTCGCGAAGGCGACCTTCTTCTCGCCCTCGACCGGCGCGACGCGCAGCTTCACCCGCGCGAACTGGCGCTTGTCCCCCAGCTCGACCTCGAAGGTCGACTCCGCCGTGACCTCGCGGCCGATCGTCTGGCGATAGGCCACGCGCGGCTTGCCGATGTTCGCCTGGATCTTGTGGACGCGCTCCAGCTGGTGGGCCAGCACCTCGAGGTGCAACTCCCCCATCCCGGAGATGATGATCTGGCCGGTGTCCTCGTCCTGGTGGGTGGTGAAAGTCGGGTCGTCCTTCGCCATCCGGTCCAGGGCGTCGAGCAGCCGGTCGCGGTCGGCGATGGTCTTCGGCTCGATCGCCATCGAGATGACCGTGTCCGGGAACTCCATGCTCTCGAGCACGAGAGGCTTGTGCTTCGGGCAGAGCGTGTCGCCGGTGGCGGTGAACCGCAGGCCCACCACCGCCACGATGAAACCCGCCCCGGCGTTGGGGATCTGCACGCGATCGTTCGCGTGCATGAGGTAGATGCGGGTGATCCGCTCGACCTTCCCCGTCCGGGGGTTCGTCAGCTGCACCTTCTCCTTGAGCACCCCGGAGTAGATCCGGAGGAAGGTCAGGTCCCCGTGCTTGTCGGAGACCGTCTTGAAGGCGAGGGCGCAGAGCGGCTCGTCGTCGGAAGGCTTCCGGTCCTCGGTCTTCCCCGTCTTGGGGTGCGTCCCGGTCACCGCGTCGACCTCGGTGGGCGCGGGCAGGTAGTGGAGCACGCCGTCGAGCAGGGGCTGGACGCCCTTGTTCTTCAGCGCGGAGCCGAAGAAGACCGGGGTGATCTCGCGGGAGAGGGTGCCCGCCCGCAGGCCCGCGCGGATCTCCTCCGGAGTGAGCTCCTCCTCCATCAGGAACTTCTCGGTCAGCGCCTCGTCCTGCTCGGCCGCGCGCTCGACCATGAACGCCCGGGCCTCGCGGCACTCCTCGAGGAGGTCCTCGGGGATCTCGCCCTCGACCACGTCCTTGCCGAGGGAGTCCTCTTCGAAGAGGAGCGCTTTCATCTCGATCAGGTCGACGACGCCCGCGTGGTCCGACTCGACTCCGATCGGCACCTGGACCGGCACCGCGTTCCTCGTCAGGCGGTCGGCGACCATGTCGAGGACGCGCGTGGGGCTCGCGCCCAACCGGTCGAGCTTGTTCACGAAGATGAGCCGTGGCACC
>JBDLIY010000003.1:0-24723 GCA_039714635.1 Planctomycetota bacterium | reverse complement strand
TCCGGGCGCTGAAGGCTCTCGGTGGATGTGAACTTCCTGGGCATCGGTCTTGGCCTCGCGTCCCGCTACTTCGGCTTCTTGGTTCCGTACTTGGAGCGACCCCGCTTGCGGTCGTCGACTCCCATCGTGTCGAGCGTGCCACGCACCACGTGGTAGCGCACGCCGGGCAGGTCGCGAACACGGCCGCCCCGGATCAGCACGATCGAGTGCTCCTGGAGGTTGTGCCCCTCACCGGGGATGTACGCCGTGGCCTCCTTGCCGGAGGACAGGCGGACACGCGCGATCTTCCGCAGGGCGGAGTTCGGCTTCTTCGGCGTCTGGGTCTTCACCTGCAGGCAGACCCCGCGCTTCTGCGGGCACTTCTCCAGCAGCGGCGCCTTCGGCTTGACCCGCTTCTTCTTCCGACCCTTGCGGATCAGCTGGTTGATCGTCGGCATCTGAATCTCCAGTGGAAAGGGCCGTTTTTAACAGCGCTTCCCCCACAAACGAACTTCTTTCCCGCCCACAGCAGCCCCGGCTCCGCCGGAGCTGCCAAAAAGCCTCGGTGTCGAGACCCGTCGGAGCCGTCGAACGGTCCGATCCCTGCTTCTGTTGAAGTCTCGACCGTCAGGCCGAGACTTCACCTTCGGTGTCCGCGAGGGACAGCCCCGTCAGGTCCAGCAGCGCGGAGTCGTCCGCCCCGGCTCCCTCCGGCGCGAAGCCCGGAAGTTCGGAGAGGTCGTAGTTCTTCTTCACGCGCGTCTTGTAGTGACGCTTGAAGCCCGTCCCCACCGGAACGAGGTGGCCGAGGATGACGTTCTCCTTCAGGCCGAGCAGGTCGTCCCGCTTGCCGGCGAGCGACGCCTCGGTCAGGACCTTCGTCGTCTCCTGGAAGGAGGCGGCCGAGATGAAGGAGTCGGACTGCAGCGACGCCTTCGTGATCCCGAGCAGGACCGTCTGGGCGCGCGCCGGCTTCTTGTTCTCCTCGATCAGGCGGCGGTTCTCCGCCCGGAAGCGGAACTTGTCCACCACGATCCCGGGCAGGAACTCGGACTCGCCCGGCTCGTCGACCGTGACCTTCCTCAGCATCTGGCCGAGGATGATCTCGATGTGCTTGTCGTCGATCGGCACGCCCTGCGACCGGTAGACGTTCTGGATCTCCCGGAGCAGGTAGTCGTGCAGCGCCTCCTCGTCCAGGATGCGCAGGATGTCGTGCGGGACGAGCGGGCCCTCCGTCAGCGGCTCGCCGGCCTTCACGATGTCGCCGCGCTTCACCCAGAGGTGCTTCCCGTGCGGGACGAGGTGCTCGCGGGAGATGCCGGACTCGTTGTTCACGATGATCGTCCGCTTCCCGCGCCGCTTCTCGCCGATCTCCACCACGCCGTCGATCTCGCTCATGACGGCGGGTTCCTTCGGCTTCCGGGCCTCGAACAGCTCCGTGACCCGCGGCAGGCCTCCCACGATGTCCTGCGTCCCGGTGATCTCCCGCGGCGTCTTCGCGATCAGCGTACCGGCCCGGATCTTCTGGCCGTCCGTGACCATGATGTGCGCCTTCTCGGGGACCGGGTACAGGCCGAGGGGCTGGCCCTTGTCGTCCTCGATGATCACCTGCGGGTGCAGGTCGCCCTTGTGCTCCATGACGACCATGTGCTTGATGCCCGAAGCGCGGTCGGTCTCCGTCTTGACCGTCTTCCCCTCGATGATGTCGTCGAAGCGCACGTTTCCGTGCGTCTCGGCGAGGATCGGGGTGTTGTTCGGGTCCCACTCACAGAGGATCTGGTTCTTCTTGACCGAGTCGCCTTCCCTGACCTTGATCACCGATCCGGAGGGCACCTCGTGGCGGTCGACCTCGCGGTCGCGCTTGTCGAGGATGACGACCTCACCCTTGCGGTTCAGGACCAGGTCCTGGCCTTCCTCGTTCGTGACGACCTGGAGGCTGTGGTACTTGATCTTCCCGCCGAACTTCGCGCGGATGTCGTGCTCGCGCACGCCGGCGACCGCGGTTCCGCCCCAGTGGAACGTCCGCATGGTCAGCTGCGTGCCCGGCTCGCCGATGGAGTGCGCGGCGATGATGCCCACCGCCATGCCCTGCTCGACCAGCGTGCCGATGGCGAGGTCCATCCCGTAGCAGCGGGCGCAGACGCCGAGGGGCGTCTCGCAGGTCAGGCCCGACCGGACCCGGATCTTCTCGTACCCGAGGCCTTCGATCCGCGCCGCGATCTCGTCGGTGATCAGGTCGCCCTCGCGGACGATGACCTCGTCCGTGATGACGTCCACGATCGTGTCCCGCGCGGTCCGGCCGCGGACGGCCTGGGCCAGCGACACCTCGACCTTGTCGCCGCGGTAGATGACGCCCTTCGTCACGCCGTTCAGCGTGCCGCAGTCGTACTCGTTGACGACGACGTTCTGGGCGACGTCCGCGAGCTTCCGGGTCAGGTAGCCCGAGTCCGCCGTCTTCAGGGCGGTGTCGGCCAGTCCCTTTCGGGCACCGTGCGTCGAGGAGAAGTACTCGAGCACCTGCAGCCCTTCGCGGAAGTTCGACTTGATGGGCGTCTCGATGATCTCGCCCGACGGCTTCGCCATCAGGCCTCGCATGCCGGCCAGCTGGCGGATCTGCTCGATCGCGCCTCGGGCGCCGGAGTCGGCCATGCACCAGATCGGGTTGAGGTACGCCTCGCCGCCGCGCTCGTCGAGCCTCAGCTCGTCCATCATCACCCCACCCATCACCTCGCGGGCGTGGGTCCAGGTGTCGATGATCCGGTTGTGGCGCTCACCCGGGGTGATCGCGCCGTTCCGGAACTCGCGCTCGATCCGCTCGACGTCCTTCTCGGCCGAACCGAGGATGTCGGGCTTCTTGACCGGCACCTTCATGTCGTCCTTGGCGAAGGAGAGGCCGGCGCGCGTGGCCGCCTTGAAGCCGATCGCCTTGATCTCGTCGAGGAGCTGGAGCGTGGCCTGCTTCCCGAGCGTCTTGTGGCAATCGCTGATCAGGCCGCCGATCCGCTTCTTGGAGAGCGCGTAGTTGTAGAAGTCCATGCCCGAGCGGAGCATGTCGTTCAGGATCACGCGTCCCGTCGTGGTGCGGAACGGCTTGCGGCCGTCGACACGGTTCGCCTTGTCGTCCCGGACCATCCGCTTCTCGTCGAACCGGACGATGATCTCGTCGTGGATCCCGACCTTGCCCATCCCGTACGCGAGGAAGACCTCCTGCATGTGGGTGAACGCCTTCGGGTGCTCCGCGGGCGCGCGGACCGGAGTCGTGGTCAGGTAGTAGATCCCGAGCACCATGTCCTGCGTCGGGGCGATGTTCGGGTTCCCGTGCGCCGGCGAGAAGATGTTGTTCGTCGCCAGCATCAGGACGAGCGCCTCGACCTGCGCCTCGAGGGAGAGCGGCAGGTGGACGGCCATCTGGTCGCCGTCGAAGTCGGCGTTGTAGCCGGCGCAGACGAGCGGGTGGATGACGATCGCGTTGCCCTCGACCAGGATCGGCTCGAAGGCCTGGATGCCCATCCGGTGCAGCGTCGGCGCGCGGTTCAGCAGCACCGGGTGCTCGCGGATGACCTCCTCGAGGATGTCCCAGACTTCCTCGTCCTTCCGCTCCAGCATCTTCTTCGCCGACTTGATCGTGTCCGCGTGGCCCAGGTCCTTCAGGCGGCGGATGATGAACGGCTGGAAGAGCTCGAGGGCGATCTTCTTCGGCAGGCCGCACTGGTGCAGCTTGAGGTTCGGGCCGACGACGATCACGGACCGCGCCGAGTAGTCGACGCGCTTGCCGAGCAGGTTCTCACGGAACCGGCCCTGCTTGCCCTTGATCATGTCGGTCAGGGACTTGAGCGGCCGGTTGCTGGAGCCGAGCACCGGGCGGCGGCACCGCCCGTTGTCGAACAGCGCGTCCACCGACTGCTGCAGCATCCGCTTCTCGTTGCGGATGATGACCTCGGGGGCGTTGAGGTCGAGCAGCTTCTTCAGCCGGTTGTTCCGGTTGATGAGGCGGCGGTACAGGTCGTTCAGGTCCGAGGTGGCGAAGTTCCCGCTCTCCAGCAGGACGAGCGGACGGAGGTCCGGCGGGATGACCGGGATCACGTCGAGGACGAGCCAGTCGAGCTGGTTCGGGGAGTTCCGGATCTGCTCGATGAGCTTCAGCCGCTTGATGATCTCCTTCTGGCGCTGCTTGGAGCGGGTCTCGGTCAGCTCCTGGCGCAGCTCCTCGGAGAGAGTCGGCATGTGGATCCGCTCGAGCATCGAGCGGACGGCCTCGGCGCCCATGTCGGCGGAGAAGCTGTCGCCGTACTTGGCGCGGCACTCGCGGAACTGCTCCTCGGTGAGGAGCTGCCGGTCCTTGAGCGGCGTGTCGCCCGTGTCGGTGACCACGTAGTCCTGGTAGTAGATCACCCGCTCGAGGTGGCTGGTCTTCATCGCGAGCAGCGTGCCGAGGCGGCTGGGCATCGCCTTGAAGAACCAGATGTGCACCACGGGGGCGGCCAGGTTGATGTGGCCCATCCGCTTCCGCCGGACGCGGCTGTGCGTCACCTTGACGCCGCACCGGTCGCAGATGATGCCCTTGTGCTTGATGCCCTTGTACTTCCCGCAGAAGCACTCCCAGTCCCGCTCGGGACCGAAGATGCGCTCGCAGAACAGGCCATCCTTCTCCGCGCGGTACGTGCGGTAGTTGATGGTCTCGGGCTTCTTCACCTCGCCGTAGGACCAGCCGCGGATGTCGGCCGGGGAGGCGAGTCGGATGGAAACCGAACCGTAGTCGTTGATCCGTGAGTAGAACGCTTCGACCATTTCGGCCTCCTAGATCTTCTTCTTCTCGAGCTCGATGTTGAGCCCGAGTCCGCGGATCTCGTTGCACAGCACGTCGAAGCTCACCGGAGTCCCCGGCTCGAGGAGGTTCTCTCCCTTCACCATCGACTCGTAGATCTTCGTCCGGCCGTCCACGTCGTCCGACTTGACGGTCAGGAGCTCCTGCAGGACGTTCGCGGCCCCGTAGGCCTCGAGCGCCCAGACTTCCATCTCCCCGAACCGCTGGCCGCCGAAGCGCGCCTTGCCGCCCAGGGGCTGCTGCGTGATGAGGCTGTAGGGCCCCGTCGCGCGGGCGTGGACCTTGTCGTCCACGAGGTGGTGCAGCTTCAACATGTAGATGTAGCCAACGCAGACCTTCTGGTCGTGCTCGGTTCCCGTGCGGCCGTCGTAGAGCGTGATCTTGCCGCTCTTCGGCAGGCCGGCCTCTTCGAGCAGGCCCTCGATGTCCGATTCCTCGACGCCGCCGAACACCGGCGAGACGACCTGGCGGCCCAGGTTCTCGGCGGCCCAGCCGACGTGCGTTTCGAGGATCTGGCCGACGTTCATTCGGGACGGAACACCCAGCGGGTTCAGGATGATCTGGACCGGGGTGCCGTCCTCGAGGAACGGCATGTCCTCCTCGGGGAGGATCTTGCTGACCACACCCTTGTTCCCGTGGCGACCGGCCATCTTGTCGCCGACGGACAGCTGCCGCTTCGTGGCGATGTAGATCTTCACCATCTCGAGCACGCCCGTGGGCAGCTCGTCGCCGCGGGAGAGGCGGTTCACGACCTTGTTCTTCTCGCTCTCGAGGAGGTCGATCCGGTCGTAGTAGTCCTTGATGAGACGGTTGACCTGCTCCTTCTTCTTCGAGTCGGGAGAGTGGATCACCGTCGTCTTCAGCCGGTCGCGGTACTCCTTGAGCTCCTTGTCCCCGATCTCCGGGTCCACCATGAAGGGCCGGCCCGTGTCGGGGTCCTTCGTCTTGTTCCCGCTGATCCGCTGGATCTCGCCGGTCAGCTCGACCATCTGGCCGAGGAGTTCCCGGTTGAACTCACGCTCGAGACGACGGATCTCGGCGAGGTTCTTCGCGCGCTCCTCTTCCGTGATGTTGACCTTGCGGGAGAACTTCTCGGCACCGATGACGATGCCCTCGGTCCCGGAGGGAACCTCCAGGGAGTCGTTCTTCACGTCCTCGCCGGCGCGACCGAAGATCGCGTGGAGCAGCTTCTCCTCGGGGGAGAGCTCGCTCTTCGACTTCGGGGCCACCTTGCCGACCAGGATGTCGCCGGGGCGGACGCGCGTCCCGATGCGGACGATACCCTCCTCGTCCAGGTTGCGCAGCGCCCGGTCGGAGACGTTCGGGATGTCGCGCGTGAACTCCTCGCGCCCGAGCTTCGTCTCGCGGATCTCGATCTCGAACTCGTCGATGTGGATCGAGGTGAAGGTGTCGTCCTTGAGGAAGCGCTCGGAGACGATGATCGCGTCCTCGTAGTTGTAGCCTTCCCAGCTCATGAACGCGACGAGGACGTTCTTGCCGAGAGCCAGCTCGCCGCCGAGGGTCCCGGCGCCGTCGGCGACGACGTCGCCGGCCTCGACCACGTCCCCCGCCTTGACGCAGGGCCGCTGGTTGAGGCAGGTCCGCTCGTTCAGGCCGACGAACTTGCGCAGCGGGTACTCGTGCTCGCCGATCACGATGCGGAGCGAGTCCACGTAGTCGACCGGCCCGCCCTCGATCGCGCGCACCACCATGCCGGAGTTGCGGGCGACGTCCTTCTCCATCCCCGTGGCGACGACCGGCACCTGGGTGGAGATCAGCGGCACCGCCTGGCGCTGCATGTTCGATCCCATCAGGGCGCGGTTCGCGTCGTCGTGCTCGAGGAACGGAATGAGCGCCGCCGAGATGCCGACCAGCTGCATCGGCGAGACGTCCATGTACTCGACGTCCTTCGTCTCGACCGCGCGGAGGTCGCCGTCCACGCGGGCGACGGTGGACTCGCCGATGATGGCGTTGCCGTCGCGCGGGCAGTCCGCCGGCGCGAGGACGGCCAGGGCCTCCTCGTCGGCGCGGAGGAACTTCAGCTCGCCCGTCAGCTTCCCGTTCTTGACCTCCTGGTACGGCGTCGTCAGGAAGCCGTACTTGTCGGTCGCCGCGAAGATCGACAGCGACGAGATCAGTCCGATGTTCGTGCCTTCCGGCGTCTCGATCGGGCAGATGCGGCCGTAGTGGCTGATGTGGACGTCACGCACCTCGAAGCCGGCGCGCTTCCGGTTCAGGCCACCGGGGCCGAGCGCGGACAGGCGCCGCTCGTGCGTGAGCTGCGCCAGCGCGTTCGTCTGGTCCACGACCTGGGAGAGTTCGCCGCGACCGAAGAAGAACTCGATCGCCGAGGAGATCGTCTTGGAGTTGATCAGCCCGCGCGGCGTCAGCTTCTCCGGCTGCTCGAGGTTCATCCGCTCCTGGGCGGTCCGCCGGAGCTTCAGGAAGCCCTTCCGGAGCTCGTCCCCGGCCAGCTCAAGGATGGTCCGCACCCGCCGGTTCCCCAGGTGGTCGATGTCGTCGACCTCCCCTTCGTTCCGGCGCAGCTGCAGGATGTACATCGTCGAGTTGAGGATGTCCTTCGGGAGCAGGGTCTGCTCCGTCTCCGGGATGTCCAGACCGAACTTCCGGTTGAGACGGAACCGCCCCACCTTCCCCAGCCGGTACCGCGCCGGGTCGAAGAACTTCTCGCGGAACAGGTCCTTCGCCTTCTCGACGTTCGGCGGGTTGCCCGGACGCAGGCGCTGGTAGATCTTCAGCAGCGCCTCCTCGTGGCTCGTCGTGGCGTCCTCGAGCAGCGAGTTCAGGATCAGGCGGTCGTCGATCTCCTCGACGATCTCGACCTCGGGGATCTTGCGGTCCCAGATGTCCTCGACCTTCGCGGAGGTGATCGGCTCCTCGACGGCTTCGACGACGACCTCGCCCGTCTCCGGGTCGACGACGTCGATCACGGGGACCTTGTCGAGGATCAGCTCGCGGAACTTCCGGGACGTCCGCTTGACGACGCGGGTCCGGTAGAACATCCGCAGGATGTCGGCGTCCGTGGAGTAATCCTCGCTGAGCGCGCGCAGGAGCGACGTCGCCGGGAACTTGCCCGACTGGTCGATGCGGACCGCCAGCGTGTCCTTCTTGCCGACGTTCAGCTCGATCCAGGAACCGCGCTCGGGGATGATCCAGCAGGAGTGCAGCTTGCGGTCGCCCGGGGCGACCTCGACGCTGAAGTCCACACCCGGAGAGCGGTGCAGCTGCGTGACGATCACGCGCTCCGCCCCGTTGATGATGAACTCGCCCCCGCCCACCATGAGCGGAATCTCGCCCAGGTAGACCTCCTCCTCGACCGGCTCTTCCTTGTCGAGGCGAACGCGGATCTTGAAGGGCGCGCCGTAGGTCAGCCGGAGCATGCGGCACTCGTCCGGCGTGTACCGCGGCTTGCCGAGCTCGTAGCCGATGTACTCGAGCGCCATCGTTCCGCTGTACGACTTGATCGGGTAGATCTCGCGAATGATGGACTCGAGGCCGATGTTCTTCCGCTCCGAGTACGGAGCGTCGGCCTGGAGGAAGTCCCGGTAGGACCGGGTCTGCATCTCCGTGAGGTTCGGGATCGACAGCGGGGAGTTGTGTCCGCCGTAGGTCTTAGTGTCCATGGGGCTCATTCCTGATTGACACCGGGCCGGGAAAATCCGGACCGATGAGGGTCGGAACGGGGCAATCGGAATCGACGACGCCCGACACCGGTTTCCCTCCGGTGTCGACCGCGAACCGGGGCGCGCGGGAGGGGGGAAACGCCGCTTCCCCATACATGGACTGAGCTGGAGTCGATAAACTCCAGCGCAGTCCCCGTCCCGAGTGCCCGGCTCTCAAAGCTCTCTGCATCCGCGTCGTGGCAGCTCCTGATCCTTCGACACGAAGTGTTAGAACGTAACGCTGCCGCCGGCCTCTTCGACATCGGCCTTGATCTTCTCGGCCTCTTCCTTCGAGGCGGCTTCCTTCATGATCTGCGGCTCGGCGGCGGCCTTGTCGACGAACTCCTTCGCCTCCTTGAGGCCGAGCCCGAGGAGGGCGCGAACGGCCTTGATGACCTGGATCTTCTTCTCACCGAAGCCCGAGAGCTTGACGGTGAAGCTGTCCGGCTCGGCCGCTTCGGCCTCGCCGCCCGCCGCGACCGGGCCGGCCGCCATGGCCATCGGCGCCGCCGCCGTCACGTCGAAGACCTCTTCGATCGCCTTCTTGAGCTCGGAAAGCTCGAGAGCGGTCATACCCTTCAGGGTTTCGATGACCTCTCCGACCTTCCCCTCGTAGGTAGCAGTGTCCGACATCGTCTTCGTCTCCTTCGATCACCGGGCAGCACCCGGCGTTGTTGATAAGAGGTACGAGCGGGGGATTACTCCTCGCCCCCTCCCTGCTTCTCTGCAGTAGGCATCTCTGCAATGGGCTTCTCGGCCACGGCGCCGACGGCTCGGGCCACACCGGCCATCACTTCACCGACGAGCGTCGCGACCTGGGTGACCGGGGCGGCAACCGCCGCGGCCAGCATCGAGTACAACACCGGCTTGTCAGGGATCGTCGCGAGCTGGCGCACCGCCAGAGTGTCGAGGATCTTGCCCTCGAGCAGCCCGCCCTGGATGTTGATCGCCTCCGGGGCCTTCTTCTCCCAGTCCACGAGGATCTTGGAAGCCGCGAGCGCTCCTCCCTCGCCATAGGCGAGAGCGCTCGACCCGGAGAGGAGCTCACCGACTCCGTCCCATCCGACATCCGCGAGGGCATGCCTCGCGACACGGTTCTTCACGACGGTCAGCTCAACGCCCTTGTCCCGAAGCTCGGTGCGGAGCTCGTTGGCGTTCTCGACCGTCAGGGGTCCGACACCGACGACCACGCAGGAGTCGTGGTCCTCGACCCGATTCTTGAGTTCCTGGGCCATCAGCCTCTTCAAGCGCATCGACATGGCTGCCTCCTGCCTACCTGATCGCCAGCGGAATGCCGGGACCCATCGTCGAAGAGAGAGAGGCCTTGAGGATGTAGTTCCCCTTGGCCGCCGTGGGACGAGCCGCCAGCACGCTGTCGACCAGCGCCTCGGCGTTCTCGACGATCTTCGCTGCGTCGAAGGACTTCTTCCCGACCGGGGCGTGGACGTTGGCCGTGTCGTCGACACGGTACTCCACCTTCCCGGCGCGGAACTCGTTGACAGCCTGACCCGTCCGGTCGGTCACGGTCCCGCCCTTGGGAGAAGGCATCTTCCCCTGGGGGCCGAGAATGCGACCGAGCTTCCCGACGTGGCGCATCATCGCGGGCGTCGCGATGGCCACGTCGAAGTCCGTGAAACCGCCCTGGACCTTCTCGACCAGGTCCGGACCGCCGACCACGTCGGCGCCGGCCGCGGTCGCTTCCTCCGCGGCGTCACCCTCGGCGAACACCGCCACCCGAACGGAGCGGCCGGTGCCGTGAGGGAGAACCACGGATCCGCGGACGATCTGGTCACCCTTCCTCGGGTCGACCCCGAGCTTCAGGCAGACTTCCACGGTTTCGTCGAAGCCCGCCGTCTCGAGTTCGAGGAGAAGGCTGACCGCCTCGTCCATCTCGTATTGCTTCGTGCGGTCCACTTTCTCGCGGGCCGCCCGGTACTTCTTGCCGTGCCTTGGCATGCTTTCGCTCCCCAATCGCCTCTTGGGCTTACGGGTTCAAACGCGACGATTGAATATGTCCTAGCCCTCTGCGACGGCGATGCCGCAGGAGCGCGCCGTCCCCTCGATGATCCGCATCGCGGCCTCGAGGCTGGCGGCATTCAGGTCGGCCTTCTTGATCTCCGCGATCTCCTTCACCTGCTCTTTGGTGATGGTCGCCACGGGGTCGCCGTGGCCGGGTTCACCGGCCGCCTTGGCGAGGTCCGCGGCCTTCTTGATCAGCACCGCCGCCGGCGGTGACTTGATCACGAAGTCGAAGGACTTGTCCTTGTAGACGTTGATCACGACGGGGAGGATCATCCCCGCCTGGTCCTGCGTCTTGTCGTTGAAGCGCTTGACGAACTCGCCGATGTTCACGCCGTGCTGGCCGAGGGCCGGCCCCACCGGAGGCGCGGGCGTCGCCTGCCCCCCGGGCACCTGCAGCTTGATCAGTGCGATGACTTCTTTTGCCATGGGACGATCCTCTTCACGGATGCCGCCAGCCGGTGACCCGGACTAGATCGGCTCCACCTGCCAGTACTCGAGTTCAACGGGCGTCGGCCGCGAGAAGATCGTGACGACGACGCGAACGAGCCCCTTCTCCGGGTTGACCTCTTCGACCACTCCGTCGAAGTTCTCGAACGGCCCTTCCTTGATCTTGACGCTCTCGCCCGGCTTGAAGGCGATCTTCAGCTTGGGCGTTTCGGCCTGGCGCTCCATGTCGCCCAGGAGCCGCTGCACTTCGTGCGGCTCCATCGGCGTCGGCTTCATGTGCGACCCGACGAAGTCCCCCACCCCGGGAGTCTCCCGGATGAGGTAGAGGGCTTCGTCCGTCGCCTCCATCTCCACCATGATGTAACCGGGGAAGATCTTCTTCTTGGTCACCCGTTTCTTGCCGCCCTTGATCTCACTGACGGTCTCGGTGGGCACGATGACCCGGGAGAGAATCTCCTCCGCCCCGGCCGCCTTGATTCGGCGCTCCAGGGTGCGGCGGACCTTCTCCTCGCGGCCGCTCTGCACACGGATGACGTACCACTCCTTCGACATGTCTCAGGCCCCGAAGAGCAGCAGGAATATATGGTTCAACGCAAAGTCGTAGAAGAACAGCAGGCCCATCATGACCACCACCGTCACGACGACGATGACGGACGAGTTCCACGCCTCCTGGCGCGACGGCCAGGAGACCTTCTTCATCTCCGCCTCGGTCTCGATCAGGAGATCGACGAGCCGCGGCCGGTTCAGGATCCAGACGCTCCCGGCTCCGCCCGCGAGGACGACGACCACCGCGATGATCAGCGCGAGGTCGATCTCCAGACCGACGGTCGGGACCTCGAGCAGAGAACTCGACAGGGACGTGAACCCCTGCAGCCAGATCCAGAACGACCAGCCGCCCCAGAAGAGGAGCAACAGGCAGCCGGCCAATGCCAGCAGGCGGGCAATGGACCCCTGCCCCTTCTTGTAGAATTCCAGGACCGCCATGTCGCGTCTCCCGATGCGGCGGATCGTTGGCAGGCCAGGAGGGATTCGAACCCCCAACCTACGGATTTGGAATCCGCCGCTCTACCAGTTCGAGCTACTGGCCTGCGATCTCACCGCCGGCCCGAACCTTCGGACCGACCGCTCCTCGTCTCCCGTGCTGCCGAGACTTCCGAGGCGCGGGCGCCGGAGAGTTCACTCCCCGGCGCGCGCGCCCGGTTTGCGCCAGATGACTACTCGAGGATCTTCGCGACGACGCCGGAAGCGACCGTGCGACCACCCTCGCGGACGGCGAACCGAAGCCCCTCGTCCATCGCGATGGGCGTGATCAGCTCGGCCTTGACCGAGATGTTGTCGCCCGGCATGACCATCTCGGTCCCCTCGGGCAGCTCGACCGCGCCGGTCACGTCCGTGGTCCGGAAGTAGAACTGCGGCCGGTAACCCTGGAAGAACGGCGTGTGACGACCACCCTCTTCCTTGGTCAGGACGTAGATCTCGGCGGCGAACTTCGTGTGGGGAGTGATGGACTTCGGCTTGGCGAGAACCATGCCGCGCTCCACTTCGTCCTTCTTCACACCGCGGAGGAGGATCCCGACGTTGTCGCCGGCCTCGCCCGAGTCGAGCGTCTTGTTGAACATCTCGACGCCGGTGCAGATCGTCTTGCGGGTGTCGGTGATGCCGACGATCTCGATTTCCTCGCCCATCTTGACGATGCCCTGCTCGATACGGCCGGTCACGACCGTGCCGCGGCCGGAGATCGAGAAGACATCCTCGACCGGCATGAGGTAGGGCTTCTCGAGGTCGCGCTTCGGCTCGGGGACGTAACCGTCCACCGCCTCCATGAGCTCGAAGATGCACTTCGTGGCTTCCTCGTCGTCCGAGTTCTCGAGAGCCTGCAGCGCCGAGCCCTTGATGATCGGAATGTCGTCGCCCGGGAAGTCGTACTCGGCGAGCAGTTCACGCAACTCCAGCTCGACGAGCTCGATCAGCTCCGGGTCGTCGACGAGGTCGACCTTGTTCATGAAGACGACGATCGCCGGAACGCCGACCTGCCGCGCGAGGAGGATGTGCTCCCGCGTCTGCGGCATGGGGCCGTCGTCCGCGCCCACCACGAGGATCGCGCCGTCCATCTGCGCGGCACCCGTGATCATGTTCTTCACGTAGTCCGCGTGGCCGGGGCAGTCGACGTGAGCGTAGTGGCGACTCTCCGTCTGGTACTCGACGTGCGCCGTGGCGATCGTGATACCACGCTCCCGCTCCTCCGGGGCCTTGTCGATCGAGTCGAACTCGCGGAAGTCCGCCAGGCCCTTCTTGGACAGGTTCAGGGTAATCGCCGCGGTCAGGGTGGTCTTGCCGTGGTCGACGTGCCCGATCGTCCCCACGTTCACGTGGGGCTTGTCCCTGACGAAAGTCTCCTTGGCCATTCCGGTCTTCTCCTTACCAGACGCGGATCCCTGTCGACCCGCGCGAGCTTCTTCAGGCAGGCGCCTCCGTCCGGCGCCGCACCGTCACGTTCAAATACAGACGAGTGGAGCTGCTGGTGGGATTCGAACCCACGACCTCGTCCTTACCAAGGACGTGCTCTACCCCTGAGCCACAGCAGCCCCGTTTCCAGACCCCAACTCCGCAGGAGTTGGAGCGGGCGATGGGAATCGAACCCACATGGCTGGCTTGGAAGGCCAGGGCTCTACCATTGAGCTACGCCCGCCGCGCCGGGGAACGTTCCAACGAGGATTTTGCGTTGGCTGCGTTCGTAAAACGAGCGATCTTAGTCAGCCGGCGCAGCCCGTCAACATTTCTTCGACTCACTTCCCGCCGGAATCTCCGGACAGTCCCGTGAGCCTACCAGAACCCCCACGTCTCCTCCATACGGAGTCAGGGCAAAACGCGCACCCGGGTCTACGCCAGCCCATTCTCCGCCTTGAACCCGGCCCAATCCCGCTTCAGCCGGTAGAACGCGTCGAAGTCCTCGGCCAGGAGGAACGGATTCGTGGTCTTCTCCAGGGCGATCGTGCTCGCCGGCCGGCAGCCGTAGTCGTGGCCGGGCCAGACGGTCGTGTCGTCCGGGAACTTCGCGAGCATCCGCCAGAGGCTCTCGTACTCCGCCCGGGCGGCCTCCTCCCCCGCCGTGCCGCCGATCTTCCCCACGAACAGCAGGTCCCCGGTGATCGCGACCTTCTGGTCGGGCAGGTGGAACAGCAGGTGGTCCGGGCAGTGGCCGGGCACGTGGTAGACGCGGATCGGGATCGACCCGACTAAGATCTCCTCCCCGTCGGCCAGCGCGCGGTCCGGCCCGCCGGGGATATCGGCGTGGGCGAGGACCTCCGCGCCGGTGGCCTCTTTCATCCCGGCGTTGCCGTTCACGTGGTCGGCGTGGCCGTGGGTGTTGAGGATCCAGCGGATGGTCAGCCCCTGGGCCTTCGCGCGGGCGAGGGTGAGGGCGGGCTCGAACGCCGGGTCGACGGCGGCGGCGTCTCCGGTCTCCCGGTCCCCGACGAGGTAGGCGAAGTTCCGGTCCCCGCCCGTGCGGATCTGCTCGAAGATGAATCGCATGGCCGAGAGCGTACCCGATCCCGAACAACTGAGTCAGACTCAGCTGTTCCGGAATCTGTCCGAACGGAGTCTGACTCACTTGTTCGGGAGAGGGGGTGGTGGGGAGAGGAGGATTCGAACCTCCGAAGGCTGAGCCAACAGATTTACAGTCTGTCCCGTTTGACCGCTTCGGTATCTCCCCACCGTGGGAGTGCTGGAGCTGGCGGCCGGACTCGAACCGGCAACCTCGGGTTTACAAAACCCGTGCTCGACCAGTTGAGCTACGCCAGCCCTCATTGCATGAACCCGTGCGGTCGCGCGAAGTTCGCCGCAAAGTCAAACGTCGCGACCGTGATCCGGCAAGCTTTTTCGATCACCGGCCCGGAAGAGGTCCTCCACGGCCGCGAGGTGCGCCTCCAGATTGCGCCGCGCCTCGACCATCGTGTCCCCTCCGGTCTTCGTCAGCAGCGCGTCCGCGAGCACCAGCGCGACCATCGCCTCCCCCACCACGCTGGCCGCCGGCGCCGCCGTGTAATCCGACCGTTCCGTCGCCGCCGTCGTCTCCTCCCCGGTCGTAACGTCCACGCTCGGCAGCCCCTTCATCAGCGTCGAGATCGGCTTCATGCCGACGCGAACCACGACCGGCTCGCCGTTCGTGATGCCGCCCTCGATCCCGCCCGCGTGGTTCCGCGCGCGCCGCGGCCGACCGCCTCCACCGGACGAGGGGGGCAGGATCGGGTCGTGCACCTGCGAGCCGCGCATCCTCGCCGCCGGCATCCCGAGGCCGATCTCCACCCCCTTCATCGCCGGGATCGACATGAGCGCCCCGGCGAGGCGAGCATCCAGCTTCCCGTCGAACGTCGCGTTCGTCCCGATCCCCGGCGGCACGCCGAACGCCCGGACCTCGAAGACGCCGCCCAGCGTGTCGCCGGCCGCCCGCACGTCGTCCACCGCCGCCTTCATCGCGTCGTCGGCCGAGACGTCGGGGCAGTAGAATTCCGACGCGTCCCGCGCCGCGACGAGGTCGTCCGGGTCGTCGGGAATGTCCGCCGCGTCGATATCCCCGAGACTGACGAGATACCCGTGCACCCGCACGCCGAACTCCGCGAGCAGCTGCGACGTCACCGCGCCGGCCGCCACGCGGACGACGGTCTCCCGCGCGCTCGACCGCTCGAGCACCTCGCGGGCGTCCTTCGTCCCGAACTTCATCATGCCGGCCAGGTCCACGTGGCCGGGCCTCGGCCTTCTCACGGCCGGCGCGTCATCGATCCGGTGGTCGCGGTTCACGACCCGGAGGAGCATCGGGCTGCCGAGCGTCACGCCGCGCCGGAGGCCCGCCTCGACGACGACCTCGTCGGTCTCGATCTTCATCCGCCCGCCGCGACCGTAGCCGCCCTGGCGCCGGGCGAGCGCCGCGTTCACCGCGTCCAGGTCGACGGCCAGGCCCGCCGGCAGCCCCGTGAGGATCGCGGTCATGGAGGCGCCGTGGCTCTCCCCGGCCGTCGTGAGGACGAGTCTTCCCATCACTCCTCCGTCGGCGTCAGGTCTTCGCCGGAGTGGTTCTCGCCGTCGAACGAGAGAAGCACCGCCTTGCCCTCGACGTTCGTCTCGATGTGCACGGGCCGCCCCCAGAGGCGGTGCAGGTTGACGAGCGTCTCGGTCGCGTAGTCGAGTTTCAGTTCGACCCCTTCCCAGCGGTGAATGAGGTACAGCTCCTTCCGGTTGCGGAAGTTGCCGTCGAGCACCTCGATGACGGGCTGCCCGCGGTTCGTCAGCATGCCCACGAGCTGGTCCTTGACGTCGAGCCAGCCGCGGGAGGAGATCACGCGCTCTCCGGTCCGCGGATCGGTCTGGTAGGCGAAGAGCTTCTGGTCCTCGCAGAACTCGCGGGTGAGGAAGGTGTCGATGAAGGTGACGTCGTTGTAGATCTTCCGGACCTCGAAGATCTTCTCGCGCCCGAGCCCGGCCCCGGTGTCCCAGTTCCGCTTCCGCTCGGCGTCGTCCTCCTCCTCCCAGGCCTTCCCGAACCGCCCCTTGTTCCAGCGATCCTCGATGTCGCGGAAGAGCTCGATCCCGAGCTTGTAGGGGTTGATCTGCCCCGGCGCGCTGGCCATGGTCCCCGCGTGGCGCTCGGCGAAATCGATGATCTCGGAATCGCGTAACGCCTTTTGTGTCATGATCTTGGAATGCCAAAATGAGGCCCATCCCTCGTTCATGATCTTCGTCATCGCCTGCGGGGCGAAGTAGTAGGCCTCCTCGCGGACCATCGAGAGGATGTCGAGCTCCCAGTTCCTCAGCTCGGCGTGCTCCAGCAGGAACTGCAGGACGTCGCGCACCGGCTCCGGCGGGAAGCGCTTCTTCTGCTCGACCGCCTCCTGCAGCTTCTTCCGCTGGGCCTCGATGTACTCCGGCGGGTTGATGTAACGGTCCATGTACTCCTTGGACTTGATCTTCTTCACCCGCGCCTTGGCCGTCAGCTCGTCCTCCTCGATCTCGGCCTCCGTCACCGGGCGGGAGCGGCGGATCGCCACCGAGTGCACGTCGATGAGGTTCTCCAGCGACAGGCAGGCGTCGAGGAAGGTCTCCACGGCGTCGATCCCGTAGCGGTCCACCATGCGGCGGACCCGGGTGCCGTGGTTGGCCATCTGGTCCATCATCTTGCGGTTCGTGTGGGCGAACCACAGGTTGTTCTTGAAGAAGTCGCAGTGGCCGTAGACGTGCGCCATCACCAGCTTCTGGTCGAGCAGGCTGTTGCTGCGCATCAGGTAGGCGTAGCAGGGGTCGTTGTTGATCACGAGCTCGTAGATCTTGCTGAGCCCGTACGCGTACCCCTTCATCATCTCCTCGTACTGCATCCCGTAGCGCCAGTGGGGATAGCGCCGCGGGAAGCCGCCGTAGGACGCGACCTCGTTCAGCTGGTCGAAGTCGAGGACCTCGAAGATCGTCTCGAAGAAGTCGAGCCCGTACTCGAGGGCGTACTCCTTCACCTCGTTCCGCATGGAGGCCAGCTCGGTTGCCAGGCTCACCCGCTACCTCCCCTTCGACAGGAAAACGCGGATCGCGTCCATGATGCCGTTCCGGTCCGGGATGTCCGCCGTGATGAGGTGCTCGTCCCGGTCCCCGAAGTGGTTGTCGAGATCGACCTTGAACTGCCCCGAGCCGTAGGCGGACTTCACCTGGCCGTAGCAGAAGAGGTTCGCCTGCGGGAACAGCCGCTCCTCGAGGAGTTTCAGACACAGGTCCGTGTCCCCGCCGGACCAGTTGTCCCCGTCCGAGAAGTGGAACAGGTAGATGTTCCAGTCGTCGACGGGGTAGTCCTTCCGGAGGATCCCGTCGGTCAGCTCCAGCGCCGAGGAGATCTTCGTCCCGCCGCTCTCCTTGAGGTGGAAGAAGGTGTGCTGGTCGACCTCCTTCGCCGTCGCGTCGTGGACGATGTAGCGGACCTCGGAGTTCTTGTACTGGGAGCGGATCCAGGTATCGAGCCAGAAGGCCGTGATCCGGACCATCTCCTTCTGCTCCTCCCCCATCGAGCCGGAGACGTCCATCATGTAGACGATGGCCGCGTTCGACTGGGGCTGCTCGGAGACGGCCCACGACCGGTACCGGCGGTCGCCGCGCTCGGGGATGATGATCGGGTCGTCCGGGTCGTAGGTCCCCTGGGAGATCTGGCGCTTCAGCGCCGCCCGGAACGTCCGCTTGAAGTGCCGCAGGCTCTCCGGCCCCACCGAGCGGATGGACTTGTACTTCCGCACGTCCGCGGTGATCTGCTTCTTGCCGCGGGGCTCGATCCGGGGCAGCTCCAGCTCCTCGCCGAGGATCTTCGCCAGCTCCTCCAGCGTCACCTCGACCTCGAGGATGTGCTCGCCCTCGCCCTCCCCGGCCTCGCCGGTGCCGGGCCCGGGCTGGCCGACCTCGTCGCCGGGGTCGCCGTCGCCCTGGCCGACGCCGGAGCCGCGGTTGTCCCCGAACGTGAACTTCGGCAGCTGGATCTGGGGCAGCGGGATGGAGACGGTCTTCTTCCCCTCCCGGCCGATCATCTCGCCCTTCGAGATGAACTTCTTCAGGTTCTCGCGGATCTTCCCGCGAACGATCTGGCGGAAGCGGTTCCGGTCCTGGTCGATCTTCCGAACCATCTGGTTAGCCCGACCTTCCCACTCAGCCCTCTTCCTTGGTGTCGCCGCGCGCGAAGATCGAGGCCACGAAGTTCAGAATGTCCGTGGCGCTCTCGTCGTCGTACCCGTAGTCGCGAATCAGCCGTGACTTCACGACGTCGATCTTCTCCTGGGTCTCCTTGTCCACGACCGACGAGACGATCGAGGTCAGCTTGATCGAGTCCTTCTGGTCCTCGAACAGCTTCAGCTCCAGCGCCCGCTGGAGGCGTTCGTTCGTCCGGAAGTCGAAGGTCTTGCCCTCCACCGCGAGCGCGCCGATGTAGTTCATGATCTCGCGGCGGAAGTCGTCCTTCGTCCCCTCCTGGATGCCGATCTTCTCCTCGATCGAGCGCATGAGCCGCTCGTCCGGCTCCTCGAACTGGCCGGTGTAGCGGTTCTTCACCTTCTCCTTCTGGGTGTAGGCCTTCACGTTGTCGATGTAGTTCGCGCAGAGGCGGTTGATCGCCTCCTCGTCCGCGGAGATCGCCCGCTGCACCTCGTTCTTGATGATCTCCTCGTACTCGTCGCGCACCATCGCCAGGCGCTCGCGGTAGGCCCCCTTCAACTCGTCGTTGGCGATGAGGCTGTGGTGATCGAGGCCGGCCTCCAGCTCGTTCATCACCATGAAGGGGTTGATCGAGGTCTGCCCCTCGTTCTGCACCAGGGCGTTGGAGATCTTGTCCTGGATGTAGCGCGGGCTGATGCCGTCCATCCCCTCGCGCGGCGAGTCGGCCTTGAGCTCCTTGATGTTCTCCTCGGTGAAGCCCGGCAGCGTCTTGCCGTTGTAGAGCTTCAGCTTCTGCATGAGGGTGAGGTTCTGCTTCGGATCCTCCAGGCGCGTGAGGATCGCCCACATCGCGGCCGTCTCGATCGTGTGCGGCGCGATGTGCTTCCCCTTGACCGCCTCTTTGCTGAACGACTTCTGGTAGATCTTGATCTCGTCGTCGAGGTCGAGGTTATAGGGGATGTCGATCTTCACCGTCCGGTCGCGGAAGGCCTCCATCAGCTCGTTGTTCTGGAGCTTCCGGTACTCCGGCTCGTTCGTGTGGCCGATGATCACTTCGTCGATGTCGGTCTGGGCGAACTTCTTCGGCTTGACACTGTGCTCCTGGGTGGCGCCGAGCAGGTCGTAGAGGAACGCGACGTCGAGCTTCAGGACCTCGATGAACTCGATCAGGCCGCGGTTCGCGATGTTGAACTCGCCGTCGAAGTTGAACGCCCGCGGGTCGGAGTCCGAGCCGTACTCGGCGATCTTCCGGTAGTTGATGTCGCCGGTCAGCTCCGTGGAGTCCTGGTTCTTCTCGTCCTTCGGCTGGAACGTCCCGATGCCGACGCGGTCCTTCTCCGAGAGGACCAGCCGGCGGACCTCGACGTGCTCGTCCACGACCTTCAGCCAGTCCCCGTCGTACTTCGTGAGCAGTTCCCCGTAGATCATCCGGCTCGTCGGGCAGAGGTCGCCCTCGACGACGAGGCGATAGTTCAGGCCGGCGCGGTCGTTCAGCTGGGTGAGGAGCTTCCGCCGCGCGTCGTCGGGCATCAGCATCAGCGGCTCCTCGTTCATCGGCGTCGGCATCGTCTCCCCGCCCTCGAGCTTCCAGGAGAACGTGAAGAGCGCGCCCTCCGGCCGCCGGGAGTACTCCTCGAGGCCGCGCTTGAGCAGCCGCGCGATCGTGGACTTCGCGGAGCCGACCGGACCGTGGAGGAGCAGGATCCGGCGCTCCGTCCCGTAGCCGGCCGCGGCGGACTTGACGTGGCCGACGAGGCGCATCAGGGCCTTCGAAAGGCCGAAGATGGAGTCGTCGCCGTCCCCCATCGGGTCCGAGAAGAAGTGGTAGCGGACCAGCTTCTCCTTGTGCTCCGTGAACTCCTCGTAGCCGTAGGAGAGGATCATCTCGTACAGCCGCTGGAAGGAGTTGCGGATGATCCGCGGCTCCCCGACCACGCGGTCGAGGTACTCGCGGAACGTGCCCTCCCAGTGCACCTCCCGGAAGTTCGGGATCGAGGTCTCCGTCAGGACGTCTTTGAGGATGTCCGCCGCGTCGTTCATCACGCCTCCGGGTCGAAGCACCGCCGTTTCCGTTCGCAGGAGAATCGTACCACCCCCGGTCGGCCATTCCTATGCACCGGGTCTTGAGCGACCGGGGCCCGTCCCGTATGCTCCCGCACCATGAGGAAAGCGCTCGCACCCATCGCCTTCGTCGCGCTCTTCGCCGTCGTGATCGGGCTCCTCAACGTGCTGCGCGGAGACCCCGATCCCCGGCCCGTGGACGAGGCCGCCGAACCCGTTGACGAGACCGACCTGCCCGACTTCGTTCCCGCCGGGCAGCGGGCGGAGGTGGCGGAGCTGCGCCGCGGGATCCGGGACGCCCTCGGCCGGGACGCGGCGGCGTTCCGGGCGTTGCGCGAGAAGACGCCGGAGGACGGGAGCCACCGCGTGGAGTGGCTCCGCTTCTTCCGGCCCGAGGTCGATCTCGCCGTCCGGTCCGCGGACGGGGCCGCGGGGAGCGCGGCCCTCGGGTTCGTGCGCGCCGCCCTCGGCGCGGCCGGCAGTCCCGCCCGGGAACTCGTGAACGGCCCGGCGTATCGCGACACGTGGATCCGCGCCCTGAAGTCCGGGACGCCCGAGCTCCGCGTCGCCGCGCTGAGGCTGGCCGGGGTGCTGGACGGGGAACCCAACCGGGCCCGCGCCGCGGCCGCGCTCGACGACCCCGCCGCCGGGGTCCGGATCGCCGCGATCGACGTCTACATCCTGCTCGGCGGCTCCGCGCCGCGCCTCGCCTCCCGGTACGACGGGGAGACGGACGAGCGCGTCCGCCTGTCGATCCTCATGGCCTTCGGCACCGCGCCGGCGCCCCGCGGCCCGGAGGTTCTTGGCATCGAGGCGCGGGCCATCGGCGGGACTCCCGATTCCCTGCGGATCCAGACGATGAGGAACCTGGCGAAGTTCCGCGACCAGGACCTCCTCGACGCGGTCATCGCCAACCTGGATTCCCCGTCGATCCCGGTCCGGAAGTGCGCCCTGGAGACGATGGCCCGCCTCCGCGACCGACGCGCCCTCGAACGGCTCCGCCGCCACGCGGAGAAGGAGGAGGACGAGGCGCTGGCCGGGCTCACGCGGAAGGTGATCGCCGGCCTCGAATGAGAACCGGGACGAAGTACGCCGCCGCCCCGAGGGCCGCCCCGAGCGCGTCGGCGGCGACGTCCATCGGGCTGCCGTCCCGCTCCGGCACGAACCCCTGGTGGATTTCGTCCGTGATCCCGTAGAGCGTCCCGAGCACGGCGGGGATCAGGACGAGCGTTCGAAGATCCGTTCGTCCCGTCCACAGCCGGAGCCAGCGCGAAAGCAGGAACCCGAGGCCACCGTACTCGACCATGTGGAGGAGGAAGTCGGGGATCTCGAGATCCGTGATCGCCTCGGGCGCCTCCCGGGAGGAGCCGCCGAAGATGAGCGCCGCGTACGCGACGACGAGGACCAGCGCGATCGTTACCGGGAGGCGAGACGCCGGGGTGGCGCTCATCGTCCCCCGGCCTGCTCGAGGACCATGATGGTGATCTTCAACTGCTGGATGGAGGGGTGGCGCGAATCTTCCTCGTACCGCTTCTTCAGCGCGGGCAGGACGTTCTTCTTCATGTCGCGTCCCGCATCCCGGTTCTTCACGGCGAGGTCCCGGATCGCCCGGAGGACCTTGCCGTCGAGAGTCCGCGTCTCCTCGCGCGGGTTCGAGACGATGTCGAGCATGACGGTGACCCCGCGGTCGTCCCCCATCTTCGCGAGCGACAGGGCGCCCTCCGCGCGCACGTAGGCCGGCTCGTCCGGCCGGGAGAAGACCTCGTAGCACTTGGCGCGCGCCGCTTCGCTCCCGTTCGTGCCCAGCGCCTTGACCATGCCGGCCCGCTGGCGGACGTCCTTCACCTCGTCGAGCTTCGGGATGAACGGGTCGGTGGCCTCCTTCCCTGTCACGTGACCGAGCTGCAGCCCGGCGGCGAGGCCGATCTCCCCGCCCTCGTCCGCCAGATCGAGGAGTCGCTTCGACGCGGCCGGCGTCCCCGCCGCCATCCCGAGCGCCTTCACGCCGAGGATCCGCGTCTCCTTCGCCTGGTCCTCGGCGAGCATGCCGTCGATCGCCTTGACCATGTCGTCCGTCTTGAGCTTCTCGATCGCCCGGAGCGCCAGGGCTTCCTGGTTCTGATCCCCCGCCTGGAGCCGCAGGTAGCCGACGAGTTCCCCGGCCGCCTCCGGGCCGCCGATCTTCGCCATGGCGTACAGCGCCTGGGCCACCGCGTTCCGGCTCTCGTGCGTGCGGGTGATGACCGCGAGGGCCTCGACGTTCGAAGGTCCCCCGACCACGCCGATCACCTCGATCGCGGCCGAGAGGCCGTTGCGGTCCTTGAACTCGGGGAGCATCGCCAGCAGGCCCGTGGCGATCCGCTCCCGCACCCGCTCGTCCGTGAGGAGCGGGAGCATGCGCGCGCACTGGGCGCCGAAGTTCCCGCCCTTGTCGAGATGCTGCATGAGGAGCTTCGCCACCTCGAACGGCTCCTCCACGACGCCCTGCCGGAGCAGGAACTCGATCCGCGCGAACGCCTTCGCGTCCCCGGCCTCGAGAAGCTTGCGCAGCAGGTCGAGGGTCAGGGTCGGCGTCGGGCCGCCGTCCTTCACCTCGCGCTCGCCCATCGGCGCGAGGCCGTTCGCCCCCGCTCCCTCCTGTCTCGGCCAGTCCTCGCGCGGGACGCTGCCCTGGTGCAGCGGCGGGCGCCCCCCGTTCGATTCCGGCCCCGGATCCACGACCACGGGCGCGTCCCCGGCCGGGCCGAGGAACGCCGAAAGCGCCCAGAAACCACCCGCGACGAGCACGAGCGGAACGGCGATGGCAATGACGATCTTCAGATCCTTCATGTCAGCCTCGGCAAGCCCCGACTCCCGACCCAGGTCATTGTACGGGCGAGCGGCGCCGGAGTTCGCCCTCGAACGCGTACGACACGATCTTCGTCGCCAGCCGGGCGGCGAGGAAGTCCGGGGCGTGCATCCCGCGGATCGGCGCCAGTTCGACGACATCCGCGGCGACGATCCTCTTCTGGCGCGCCGTCTCGCGGATCAGCGCCAGCGTTTCGTACCATCCAAGGCCACCGGGTTCCGGGGTGCCCGTGGCGGGCATGATCGACGGGTCGAGGCCGTCCACGTCCACCGTCAGGTAGACCTCGTCGGTGAGCAGGTCCACGGCTTCCTCGATCCAGTCCGTCCGGCCGACGACGTCGCGGGACCAGAAGACGGGGATGCTCTCCTCGTCAATGAGCCGCGCCTCCGGCTCGGAGATCGCCCGGATCCCGACGGAGACCGTCGTGTCGACGCGGTCCCGGATGCGGCGGAGGGCGCAGGCGTGGGAGTTCCGCGAGCCCTCGTACTCGTCGCGAAGATCCGCATGGGCATCGATGTGCAGGACCGAGAGGTCCGGGTGGCGCTCCGCGACGGCGCGGACCAGGCCGGGCGACACGGAGTGCTCTCCGCCCAGCGACAGCAGGAAGCCGTCCCCCGCCGCCGTCGCCGCCTCGTGGATCGCCTCCGTCATGGCGTCCGGATCCCGGTCGCCCGGTTCGACCGAGGGAAGGACCCGGTAGCCGAGCGTTTCCAGCGACACGCCGAGTTCCTCGTCCCACGTCTCGACGTACGCGGTGGCGTCGAGGATCGCGCCCGGCCCCGCCGCTGTCCCGCCGCCGTACGAGACCGTTCCCTCGTACGGAATCGGCAGGACGAGCACGTCGGGGTCGTCGGCCTCCGCCAGGCCGAGGAAGGTCCGGCCGTCGCTCACGCCCCGCCTCCCGCCGCGGCCACGAGCGCCGCCACCACCGGCACGCCGGCCGGAGAGCCCGCCGGCTCGCGCTCCGGGTGCCACTCCACGCCGAGGATGAATCGCCGCGACCGGTGCTCGATCCCCTCGATCACGCCGTCGGCCGTCCGCGCGGAGACGACGAGATCCGGGCCCGTCTCTCCCACGGCCTGGTGGTGGCTCGACGTGACGGGCAGGTGATCGGTGCCGAGGATCTCCGCGAGCTTCGTGCCCGCGACGACATCGATCGCGTGGCCGGCGCCCGGCGAGACTGACAC
>JBDLIY010000002.1:0-27218 GCA_039714635.1 Planctomycetota bacterium | reverse complement strand
TGGAACACACCCCGAATTCCACGGCTCATGGCCAGGCCGGGTTGCACCTGGGGGCCGAAGCGGCCCTCCGGAGATGCCGTCCCCTGCGTGGTCTCGCACTCTCCCGCATGAGTACCGGGGAGGGTGCTGCCCCATGGAACACACCCCGAATCATACTGAAGAAGAGAGACCTGCAAGGTCACGCCTTCGTCAAAGGTCCGGCGGGGAGAGCCGGAAAGGGGCTTCCCGGCGCGAGTTAGGGCCCGACCGACAAAGTCCGAGGTCTTGTCGGGAATGGGATTCGGATGATATCCTCACCGTTCTTCCACCCATGGGCTGGTGTGGCTGCGACTCGAGTGGAGAAATCAAGGAGGAACCCCCTGGGCTCCCAGGCACCTTCAACGCGTCCGTTCCCGTTGGGAACGGGCGGAATCGAGCTGACCTACGACCCGGAAGGGCGTGCCGTGGACCCGGGAAGCCGGGGCGCCGGGCTCGCGCCGATCGGGGGCGGCCCCTACTCCGTCGTCCTGCGCGCGCGGAGCGGCGTCGGCGACGTGGCCCTGAAGATCCAGAAAGAGATCTCGCCGGACCCCAACCCGGCGACGGAGGCCAGGTGGGCCCGCGAGTACGCCGCCCTCTCGCGGTTCGGCGGCGAGGAGCCGGGCCTGCTGGGCATCGAACCGATCCCAGGTTTTGAGGGGGGTTTCGAAGGGGGCACCGGGGACAGTACGGGAGACGACCGGGAGCCGCCGCGCTTCGAGCCGTTGTTCCTCTGCCGTGAGAAGGCCCTCCTGTTCCACCTGCCCTGCCCGCGGTCGATGCGGATGCACGTCCTCGGCGACTGCCGGGACGATTCGGCGCTGACCGCGAACGGGCTGCCGGCCTGGTCGAAGTCGACGGAGCGCTATCTCTGGTCGACGCACTTCGGAGCGGACGACCCGGTCTTCTACGCGAGGAAGCACCGCGGCGGACCGGGCCCGGTCAAGGACTTCGTGGAGTTGATCCGCGACCTCAGGACCGTGGTGGACCGGGGCAGCGACGAGGATCCGATCCCGTCGGAGCTGCTCGACGCGCTGGAGCTGGAGTTTCCCTGCATGACCTGCGAGCACCGGGCCGAGTGCCATCCCCGGCCGGGCGCTCCGGAGCAGGGCCGGGCCGAGGTCCGGATCTTCCCGGTTTCGATGTACGAGTTCCACGCGTGGCCGGTCCCTCTCTGCTCCCTGGCCTTCGACGAGGCGGCCGATTTCCTCTCCGGCACCCCGGCGGCGGAGCTCGTCCGGACCCACGGGAAGACCTGGAAGAATACCGCCGTCCGGCGGATGAAGGAGGCCGCGTTCGCCACGGGCGCCCCGGAGACCCCGCTGCTGGCGCTCGCGGCGAAGCTCGACGTTTTCGCCCAGGCCGTGCAGTCCGTGCAGCGTCTCCACGAGGAAGGGGGACACCCGCACCTCGGCCTCTCCCCGGCCCACCTCCTGGTCCAGCCGGAGGAAGGACAGACGCCGATGGTCCGGCTCGCGGCCCCGGACGCGGGCCGCCGGATGGGCGCGCTCCACCTGCCGCCCCCGGAACCGGTCGCCCCCTACGCCGCTCCGGCGCTCCTCGACGAGAGGTTCGGCCGGGAGTTCTCCGTGCGCGTCCACGTGGGGAAGGTCTGGGCGGGGACGGGAGACACCTTCTTCTCGGCGGAGATCAAGGGCGAGAACCTCCCGCTCGACATCGTGGGCGAGGACGACCTCATCCTCCTCCAGTTCACGGACGATGGCTGGGAGGACATCGAGATCCTCGGAAACCGGATCTCGGACGACGCGCTGGGCGGCGCCGGGGGGTCCCTGAACCTCGTCACGACGCCGAAGAAGCTCGACGTCACGCAGACGAACGACCTGAAGGACGCCAAGGGCGGGAAGCCGCTGTTCGGCACGATCCGCGTCCTGCGGGACTTCGGCATCCCGTTCGACATCCACGCGATGGGGATCCTCCTCTTCCGGACCTTCCTCACGAACCAGGGGCAGAGCTTCGAGCGGGTGATGGAGGAGATCGTCCTCCCGGTCGTCGGGAGCCTCTCCCTGTTCTCCGCGAACCGCCCCGACGCCGGCGACGAGGAGTTCGTCGAGACGCTCCGCGGGTTCCTCCGCGAGGAGCCGGTCGCTTCCGTCGCCCGGCCGGCGAACGTCTGGCACGAGCCGGGCGCCGCCGACGTCTCCCGCGTTCCCGAGGACGCATGGACCGACCTCCTGACCGTCGGCTTCCGCGCCGTCACCCTCATCCCCGGCTTCAGCTACTTCGAGTCGGACCGCGAGGACCTCGGCGACGAGACGGGCGCTCCGGCGCTGGACTTCCTCACCGACCTCGAGGCGGTGAGCGAGGTCGTCGCCCGGGCCGTCCTCTCCGACACGTCCGCTCCGATCCAGGTCGACGAGGTGCCGTCCGTCCGGCCGCTGTCGGACACGGAAGTGCGCTCGATAACGAGCGACGTCAGCAAGGACCTGGAGAAGGATCTCCAGCGCCTGCGCGACGAGCTCGAGGAGTCGGAGCGGGCCCGGCACGCGATGGAGCAGATCTGGGCGTCGCTCTACGAGAGCGTCGTCGGCGTCAAGGACACGGGGCGGGCCCCGAAGGAGTCGGAGGACGGCCGGGTGACGCTGCTCGCGACGACCGCCTCCGAGTCGATCGAGTGCGTGACCCAGGTCTTCAAGATGTTCGCCCGCCTGTCCGGGGACGAGCTCGGCGAGAACGTCCCGAAGATCCGGATCCTCATCCAGGACGCGCTCCGGGAGGTGAAGGACGGGACCGCGGAGGCCGGCGCGCGAGCCAAGAAGATCCGACGCCAGCTGAAGGCCATCCGCGTGGCGCTGTTCGGCACGATGCAGTCGTTCGTGGAAGCGAACACGCACAGCACGAAGGCCGGCACGAAGGTGCTCTTCGACCTGATGGAGAAGGGGCTCTTCGAGCCGGTCGTGAAGGGCAGGAAGGAACGAGACCCGGACTTCGAGGAGGTCCGGCGGAGGTTCTCGAAGCTCAAGGAACAGATGCCCGGGAAGCACCAGCGGATCTTCCAGCCGTACTTCCAGGAAGCGCTCCGGACGAAGCTGGCCGGGCTCAAGTAGAAAGTCGTCCGCAAGGGAGAGAAGCGATGAAGACGGCAGGTTGGTTCGTTGCGATCCTCGCGGTGCTGGTGGCGGCGGGCTGCGGCGGCGGCCCGGACCCGGACGAGCAGGTCCGGGTGAAGGTCGTGACCACGGAGAACCTGAACTTCTACGACGGCAGCGCGCATTCGGTGGATGTCTACTTCTACAAGATCGAAGACCCGGCGGCCTTCGAGGCGGCGAAGCAGGACGCCCTCCTCGTCGAGGGCGAGGCCGTTCCCGGCGGCGCCGCGCTCGAGCGTCGGGCGATCGCGCCGGACAAGTCCGCCCTGTGGAACGTGGGCAAGACGGGCCACGAGCGCTACACGCACATCGGCGTCCTGGTGGACTTCAAGGAGCCGGAGGGCGTGGCCCGCATGGTCCACGAATGGGACGACGAGCTGAAGCTCCGCATCGACGCCCGCGCCATCCTCGCGTTCACGGAAAACGACTGATCGGGGTGTGTACTTTGTGCAGCACCTTTCTCGGTATCCAGGCAGGAGAGGGCGCGACCACGCAAGGGCCTGCATCTCCGGAGGGACGCTCCGGCCCGCAGGCGGCGACTCGCACGGCCCCCAGCATCGACTCATCGGAAAGAGGTGCCCGTCATGGGTGATCCCCTGACTCCGGTGCACTGGAAGGAGGGCCTGTTCCTCCGACCGCACCATCTGCAGCAGAACGCCGTCTTCACGACCCGGCTGATCGGGCACCACCTCGCCACGATCTCTCCGTACGCCTGGGGCGTGCGGGCCATCGAGGTCGACGAGGGCCGCCTCGAGGAGGGAGTCTTCGTCCTCCGCCGGCTGGAGTTCGTCCTGCCGTCGGGCGAGATCGCCCAGTACCCGGGGAACACGAAGATCTCCCCCCGCCGGATCGTCGAGCCGGGGCCGGGCCGCGAGTCGCGGATGAAGGTCTACTTCGGCGTGAGGCGGTACCGGATCCAGGAGCCGAACGTCTCCTTCGAGGGGCCGGAGGATCCGGACCCGGCGCGCTACGTCACGGACCGGCAGCTGATCTACGAGAAGTGCACGGGCCGCGACTCCCAGGAGGTCGAGTTCGAGTTCCTGAACGGCCGCATCTTCTTCGAGGACGAGTCGATGGAGGACTTCGACGCGTTCCCGATCGCCGAGCTGGTTCCGGTCGAGGTCGGCCTGCCCCTCTCCCGCGTCTCGAAGGACTTCGTGCCGCCCTCGGTCCGGGTCGGCGCGAGCGAGGTGCTCTCCAACACGATCCGGCAGCTCCACGCCGCGTCCGCCTCGAAGGCCGGCCGGCTGGCGGCCCGGGCCGACGCCGAGGGCGTGGCTGCGTCGGAGGCCATCCAGGGCGACGTGCTCTCGCTCTGGAAGCTGCATACGATCCACGGCTACCTCCCCTACCTGCGGGAGGCCGTGGAGAGCGGCGCGGTGCACCCGTATCCGCTCTTCGTCGAGGTCGCGCGGTTCGCGGGGCAGCTGGCCAGCTTCTCCACCTCGATGGGCTCGTTCGAGCTGCCGGCCTACAACCACCAGGACCCGGGGCGCTGCTTCGGCGAGGTGGTGCCGATGATCCACCGGATGATGGAGGAGCTGGTTCCCTCCAACTTCGCGAAGATCCCGCTGGAGCAGGACGGGTTCCGTTTCCGGGGCGATCTCCGCGAGGAGTGGCTCGAGCTCAAGAACCGCTTCTACATCTGCGTCCGCACCGACCTGCCGGAGGCCCTCGTCGAGCGCTGGTTCATCGCCACGACGAAGATCGCCGCCCAGGCGCGGCTCGACGCGATCGTGGAGCGCCGCCTGAAGGGCATCCCCACACGCCGGTGCGAGAAGCCCCGCGTGCTGCCGCCCCGGGACGGCTACACCTACTTCGAAATCCAGCGAGACGCCACGGACTGGAGTGAGGTCCAGTCGAGCCGGACGATCGCGGTCCATCTCGCCGCCGAGGCGGGAATGACGCCCGAGGCTCTCGCAGCCGTGGTCATGGAACTGAACGTCGTCTTCGGAGGCTGATCCACATGGGCAGGTTCGACATACCCCAGCTCTCGAAGGGGTTCTTCGCGACGGTGATGCCCTTCCGGACGGAGGAGGGCCGAAACCGGTACGACTACGCCACCTTCCGCCGCACCATGCAGGAAGTGCTCGCCGCGCAGGAGGCGCAGGCCGGATCGCGCCGCATCGACTTCGAGATCTACGAGGACGCGAAGTACGCGATGGTCGCGCTGGTGGACGAGCTGGCGATCGTCTCCGACTGGGCCTTCCGCAACGACTGGGCCCAGGAGCCGCTGGAGCTCGCGATCTTCACGTCGATGGTCGCGGGTGAGGAGTTCTTCGACCGCATCCAGAACCTCAAGAAGCGGTACGCGGCCGGACGGGACGAGGGCGAGCGCAACACCATCCTCGGAGCCCTGGAGGTCTTCTACACCTGCCTGGAGTGCGGCTTCAAGGGCCGGTACCGCGGCGAATCCGAGGCCGAACTGGGCGCCGTCCGCAGCGGGCTGCTGGGCCTCCTCTGGCCGGAGGGCGACCAGCACCGCCACCAGAACCTGTTCCCGGCGGCGTACGGCGAGGGAGGCAAGGCGGAGCACCGGGCGCAACGGATGAACATGTGGCCCGTCCTCGTCGCCTTCATCCTGATCCTCGCGGTGGGCTTCTACTTCGGTTTCTCGATGCTCCTGGGAGGCAAGGCCCGCAACATGGAACGGGTGGTGAACGATCGCGCCGCGGAGGCGCTGGCGACCCGGGAGGTGGAGTGATGTTTCAGATGCTCGGGTACATCACGCCGATCCTGAAGAAGTTCAAGTACCTCGCCGTCCTCGTCATCGTCTTCTTCATCGCGTACTTCGTGACGTGGCGGTGGCGGCAGACCTTCCAGCCGCAGTGGCTGTACATCGGGGCCGTGGTGGGAATCACGGCCGTCGTCATCCTGATCATCCTCTTCGTGCAGTGGCGGCACGGGAAGAAGATGGAGCAGGGCCTCGAGGCCGGGATCACCGCCACCGACGAGGACAAGGTCGATCTGAAGGGAGAGATCCAGGCCCTGCGGGACAACTGGAGAGAGTCCCTCGCGCGCCTCAAGGAGTCGGCCGGCGCCAAGAGCGCGGCCGCCACGCTCCACACCCTGCCCTGGTACATCATCATCGGGGAGCCGGCGTCCGGGAAGTCGACGCTGCTCCGCAAGTCGGGCCTCGACTTCCCCGTCGGCGACGCCGCGCTCAGCGGCATGCACGGCACCCGCAACTGTGACTGGTGGTTCGCGAACGAGGCCATCTTCCTCGACACCGCCGGCCGCTACATCATCGAGACCCAGGAGTCCGAGTGGGTCACGTTCCTGGGCCTCCTGAAGAAGTACCGGAAGACGCGGCCGATCAACGGCGTGCTCGTGGCGGTGGCGGCCAACTCGCTGCTGACGAAGAGTCACGAGGATCTGCTCGACGACGCGAAGCGGATCCGGGCGCGCCTCGATGAACTGATCGACGAGTTGGGGATCAACTTCCCCACCTACATCCTCGTCACCAAGTGCGACCTGATCTCCGGGTTCGTGGAGTTCTTCGGACCGCTGGACGGCCGCCACCGCGACGAGATGGTCGGCTGGACGAACCCGCCGGACCCGAGCGCGAAGTTCGACGCCGCCGAGTTCGACACCCGGTTCAGCGAGGTCTCCGAGAAGCTCTTCCACATGCGCCCGTGGCTGGAGGGCAAGGGAAGCAAGAAGGGCCTGATGCGGTCCTTCCTGTTCCCGGAGGAGTTCTCCTACCTGCAGCAGCCGCTCCGGACGGTGCTGGACAGCGCGTTCAAGCCGAACATCTACCAGGAGACGCCGGTCTGCCGCGGCGTCTACTTCTCGAGCGGAACCCAGGTGGGCTCTCCCCTCGCGATGGCCCTCGACGACATGGCGAAGGACCTGAACGTCGTCGGCCTGGAGGAGCTCGGCCTGGTGATGGGCTCCGGCGAGGAGAAGGAGGTCCGCACCTACTTCATCAAGGACTTCGTCTCCGAGCAGGTCCTGAAGGACCGGGACATGAACTGGCGGACGAAGGCGGCCGAGGCGCGCCTGAAGAAGCGCCGGATGGGCTGGGGGATGATCGGCGTGGCCGCCGCGGCCCTGGTGCTGCTCTTCGGTACCAGCTCGTTCCTCTCGAACCGCGGCCGGCTCACGGACTTCAAGGCGCACCTGCCGGAGGCCGGGCGCCCGCTGGAGGTGGCGATCGGCTGCATGAAGGCCCACGACGAGGCGGTCCCCCCGGGCGTCCTCGACATCGGCCTGAACTACTCCGACGACCTGATGCCGTCCTTCCGCGCGACGTTCCACCGCCTGTTCACGCAGGGGATCCTCGACCCGATGGTCGACGCGCTGAAGGCACAGGCGGCGGAGATCCCGTCCACGATGGAAGGTCATCGCGACGTGGACGGATACCGCGATTCCTACTCCCACTACCTCTACCTGCGGGATGGCCTCGCCGGGAACTTCGCCGAGGAGTACGACAAGTCCACCGAGCTTGAGCACCTCGACGCGCTCATGGCGATCCTCGACGACGCGGACGCGGCCGGTGGCGCGACGGCGGAGGACCTCCGCGCGGCGATCCGGCGCTTCGGCGAGACGGCCGGCCTCGACGGCCTGGCGGAGCACCGCCGGCGCGAGGTGGAGAGCGCCTACGCCGGGAGCATCGGGGCGTGGCTCGACCATGTGGGAGAGTGGGTGACCGCCTGGGAGAACGGCTCCCAGGGGCGGGCCGCGAAGCTCGAAGAGGCGATCGAGGAGCTCACGGCGACCGCGAGCCGGAAGTGGAGTCACCAGTCCGTCCCGTCGGTCTACGACCGGGCGGGTGAGCTTCGGGACGCCGCCAACTCCGGAAAGAACCCCGAGGTCCCGGCGCTCGACACCGTCGCCGCCGGGCTCCGCGAAAGCGAGGACCGGCTGCGCTCCCTGCTCCTCGAGGTCAAGCAGTCCCTCCCGGAGGGCGACGCGGCCGTGGGGAAGATCGACGATCTCCACGATCGTCTCTCGGTGCCGGCGGAGTCGCCGGAGGTGCGGGAGCGGGACGAGGCGCGCAAGGGCCTCGTCGCCTTCCTCGACGGGTTGCTCGCGAAGAAGGACGGCTTCACCCCCGCCACCTACGAGGCGAAGCCCGACCTGGACTCCCTGGCTTCGCACCGGCGGAGCATCGGGAAGGACCTCGAGCGGACGCGCGAGCGCGCGTTCGACCAGATCCGGGACCACGTCGCGGCGTTGGGCGGAGAGCCCGAGACGCAGACCGCGGACGGGAAGGTCCAGATCAACCCCGGGTGGTGGGACACCTTTGTCCTCCTCGCCCAGGCGCAGGAAGCGGACCACCGGATGCAGGAGTATCTCGATGAAGGGCTCCGGCCGCTGCTGGCGGGAGCCAAGTGGAAGATCAAGAACGTCTCGGACCGGGAAACGCAGATCTACACCGTGAGCCAGCTCCAGGAGATCGTCGTCCCGCGCCTGCGGGAGCAGACGAAGTTCTTCGAGTCCGAGCTCGTCGCGACCCGGATCCGGGACGAGGCGCGGAAGGCGGCGACGGATGCCTTCGTGGCCCTCGTCGACGCGATGGAGGCCTGGTACCTGAAGAAGTTCGACGACGCGGTGCCGGGCGCCGGAGAGCGCGCGGCGACGCTCGCCGACGCGTTCCGGCAGGCCGAGCTCTGGACCGCCCGGCGCAGTCCCCTCCTGAGGGCGGGGAAGGCCGTCCGCGAGTCGATGTGGGACATCGACCGGCTCGTGGTCGAGGGCGACGACGGGGAGGACCCGGTCATCCTCGGCTCCCAGGAGCGGCGCCGGCAGGCGTTCGACAAGCTCGCGATCTTCTTCGACTTCGACGCGATCGACGACGACCGCGACCTGCCCTCCATCTCGTTCCAGGAGGCGAAGGACACCTTCAGCCCCCTCGTGAACGCCCTCAACGAAGTGGCCGGCCTCGGCACGGAGAACCAGGTCGAGGCCCTGAAACTGGCGGCCCGGGTCCTCGAGTCCCCGCAGGCCTCCGATCTCATGAAGTCCCTGAAGGCCGTGAAGAGCCTCCGCGACGCCGGTGACGCATCTCCCGCGGCGGAGGCCCTGGCGGAGTGGATGGGCCCCCTGATCCGGGACGTCTGGGCGCGCCTCGTGCAGCTCAGCGCCGCCGAGGTCAACAAGCAGTGGAAGAGCCGCCGGCAGGCCTGGCGACTCCAGCTCGACTCGGACCCGTCCCCGAAGGTCTACCACCGGATCTTCGGCATCGGCGGGAAGTACGAAGAGTTCCGGGGCGAGGTCCTGGACCGGTTCTTCACCTTCGACCCCTTCCCCGCCCCGAGGGAGCTTCCCGGGCTGGCGATGCTCGAGGCGGAAGACAGCTTCGCCGAATTCCTCCAGCTGACCGGCACGATCGGCGGGGACGTGTTCGACGACTCGGGGGCGTTCGTCCAGGAGCGGCTCGAACTCGAGCTCGGGCTCGCCGGCGACGCCAACCCGTCCGGCCTGGTGATCGAGTTCCTCCCGAAGACGAAGGAGGCGATCGTCTCCGACGAGTTCCGGAACTCGGACCGGGGCAAGAACTTCACCTTCGTCTGGTCCCCGGAGGACTGCCGCGGCTTCCGCTTCACCGTCGAACTGCCCGACGGCAAGAAGAAGGTGAAACTCTGGGAGGGAGACTGGGCCGTGGCCCGGGCCTTCGAGGAGGCCGAGAAGGACGAGCAGACCCGGACGTACATCTGGTCGTTCTCGGAGGAGGGCATCGGCACCTGGGAGGTCCATCTCCAGGTGAAGGGCGCCGAACCCGGGCTCGTCCGCGTGCTGAAGGCGACGGACGGGGAGAGCCCGGTGAAGCGGGTGGCGGAGAGGATGCCGACACAGATCGTCACGGCGAAGTCGGGCGGCGAATAGAGGAGGCGGGAGGATGGTCCTCGGTTTCCTGAAAAAAGGCCCGAACAGCGTCGGCTGCTACGGCAAGCTGCCGCTGCACGGAGACTACATCTCTCACGCCAGCGACGGCCCGGAGGCGCGGTTCCTCTCCGCGTGGCTCGACAACGGCTACCGCATGACGCCCGGCCGGGACAACCCGGATGCCGGCGAGGTCGGATTCGTCATCGGGGGTCGCAAGCGTTCCCTCGTGGGCGTCTTCTGGCCCAGCGGCGACGCCAGCGGCACGCGCCGTTTCCCGTTTGCGCTGTTCGTATCGGTGCCGTCCAAGCCCCTCGTGCAGTACGGGGACCTCGTGACGTTGGGCGTCACGCCCGCCGTCGTAAGCATGGCGAAGGCCTTCCCGGCCATCCGGGAGGCCGCGGCCGTGGACCGCATCATGCACCTCGTCTCCGGAGTCCAGATCCCGCCCCTGGCGGCGGCCGACGCCGTGACGATGGAGTTTTCGGCGAGGGCGGGTGAGTCACTGTCCGCGGCGGCCGCCCTGCCGGTGCTCTTCGAGGCGGAGCGTTTCACGGACGCCCTCGGGGGCGCGAAGAAGGGCGGGGCCCCGAACTTCGCCGTGCGGATCCCGCTCCTGACGGAGTTCGCTCCCGCGGCGGAGGCGGCGGCGTGGATGCAGATCCTCTCCCACCGGCTCGGCGACTCCGGCCTCGCGGCGAACGGCCACGTCTTCGTCCGGCGGCCGAAGGGAAGCCACCCGGGCGAGCTGTTCCTCGTCCACCGCGAGCTGAAGCCGGCGGACCTGGGCTTCGTGTTGATGCCGACGGACGAGTATCCCTACGGGAACTACCTGGGGGACGAGGTCGGCTCGGCCGAGGCGGCGGAGTTCGCGCAGGCGGTGGCGGAACAGCACGGCTCCGGCTTCACGCTGCTGGACCTTGTCGCGGCCGGCACCGCCTGAATCCGGTAGTACGGAGGCGGAACCAATTTTACCGGATTCAGGACCGCCCCCATCACGGCACGCGAATCACGCGCTCCGGATCCGTCGGCACGCTCATCACGTCGAACTCCCGCTCCCCTCCCCCGAGGTAGATCAGGCGCACGCGGTGCGCCCCGGCCGCGAGCTTCATCCGCACCGGCCGCCCCCGGGACCAGGACGAACCGGGCGGGTGCGCGGAATCGACCGACGGTCGAGTGACCGGAGAACACGACTCGACAGTGGACCCGAAGGCCAGTCCCGGCTCCTCGCCCCGCCCCATTCCACCGAGCTCCAGGGCCAGTGACTCCAGGGAGACCGGCCTCCCCTCCGCGTCCCGGACCCGTCCGCGGAGCGCGAAGGGCGGCGTCACCACGAGGTCCCGGAGCCGCAACTCGCCCGGCCACCGCGGAATCGCTCCGGACATCCCGAGATCCTCCCCTCGCCGCACCTCGAGGAAGGCGTCCAGGCAGCAGGCACAGAAGTCTCCGGTGGCGGCTTCGGGGTCGACGATCCGGTAGGTGCCGTCCGCGCTCGCCCACGCCTCGGCGAGAGGGCTCTCCCGGCCACCCTCCCACAGACTCCGGACGAGTTGGAGACGCACCTGCGCGCCCGCGACGGGGCGGCCGAGTCCGTCGACCACCCGACCGGTCAGGACGAGGAGGTGGCCCGGCGGCGGGGACGCGGCGGCGAAGCCTGTCAGGAGAGCAAGGACACAGAATGCCCGGGGGAGCAGGACCATGCGGAGCCGAACGGCGGGGCGGCCGGGCGGTTCGGTCGAAACCGGTAAAATTGGTTCCGCCTCCGTACTACCGGATTCAGGCCCAGGGGCCTCCGAGCGTCGTGCCCGCCAGCGACTGGAACCGCACGACGTGGACGGCCGGGCGGTTCTTCCACGACAGGATCGGGATGAAGCCCTCCGGCAGCAACGCCTCCGCCCCGCGCTCCGAGATGTACGCCTCCGCGCACGGGTAGAGCTTCTTCTCGCCGTCCTCCTCGACCGTCCACGCCGGGCGATCGTCCAGGTCCAGCTCGTCGCCGGGCTCCATCGACCAGCCGCGCATCGTGAACGAACGCGCGAGCAACGTCGCGATCGCGAAGCCCGGGGTCCCCCACAACAGAGAGTCGTGGCCAGCCTCGACGTTGACCTCCTCGAACTCGAAGCGGTCGACCTCGTCCGTCTTCTTCCCGTACGGCAGGCGCAACAGCACCCGCGGGAAGCCGAGCCCGATCCACTTCGCCAGCTCACTCTTCTTCAGCTCGCCCCACGGCCCCGCCACCTCGGCGGGGAGCTTGCCCCACGTCGTGTGGTCCGCGTGACCGTGGATCGTGTCGAGGCCGAGGAAGCGCGGCGAGGCGCCGGCGACGAAGGCCGCCCCGGCGCCCGCCGCCGCGCCGCCGAGCGCGGCGAGGAAACCGATGTCCGTGAGCTCCGGCTCGAAGATGAAGTCCCCCACGATGAGCGACCACGGCTGGCCGCCGGGGCCGCCCGCGCTCTCGATCGCCTTCCGGACAAAGCCGGACATCGAGAGGTCCGGGCCGCCCGCCTTCAGGTCCTCGAAGAGCTCGTCGCGGGTGATGTCGAAGTACGCGACCTCCAGGTTCTCGTCCGTCTCGACGCCGGTCACGAGGCCGTGAAGCGAACGCCAGGCGCGCTCCACCACCTGGAAGGACGGGTCGGCGAGCACACTCCGCATGAGATCGGAGATCGCCGCGTCCACCGAGGAGACGTACTGGTCCTGCCGCGGGTCGGGCCCGGGGACGATGTGTTTCCCGACGAGGTTCGCGATGAATGCGTCGAGGTTCACCTGGGCGCCGCCGGCGCGGACCGCCGGGGCGCCACCCGTCGAGCCGCCGAGCAGCTGGTCGAAGGTCGTCTCACCGCCCTCGTCGGCCTCTCCGCCGGAATCGTCCGCCCGCGAGAGCGCGGCCACTTCCTCCGCGAAGGTCGACGGGTCCATCAGCCGCTTCCGCTTGCTCCGCAGTTCGGCGAAGACGTCCAACCGGTCGTAGAGCGTGTCCGGGTGGAAGTCGTCGATGTCCGAAACGTCGATCGTGCCCGCGGCCGTCTGCACCTTCGGGCCGACGCGCTCGAGCTCCGCGTAGAACTCGTCCACGTCCACCTTGCGGACGGGGCGGCTCATGATCGCCGCGGAATCCTCCCGGACCCCGCGGCTCCCGCGGCCGGAGAAATCGGACAGGACGAGAATCCGGAACGGGCTGCCGGCGTCCCGCCTGCGGGCTCCATCGGGAGCCCGCATCGTGAAGTCGAAGTTCATCCCACCCGACATGGCGCTCTCTCCGTCAGTCTCAATCGAAGTTGTACGTGAACGACGAGTCTTCCACGGTGACGTGGACCTTGTCGATCGGCTGCCCTTCCATCATCCGCGTCAGGAACTCGGTGCTCAGGGCCGGCAGCACGGTGTTCGTCAGGATCGCGTCGATCATGCGGCCGCCGCTCTCCAGCTCGGTGCAGCGCTCGATGATGAGATCGATGACGGAGTCGTCGTACGAGAAGGGAACCTTGTGGCCATCTTCCACGCGCTTGGCGACCCGCTTCAACTGAAGTCTCGCGATGAGGCCGACGACCTCGTCGGTCAGCGGGTAGAAGGGGATCGTGACGATGCGGCCGAGCAGCGCGGCCGGGAACACCTTCAGCAGCGGCTCGCGCATCGCCTTGGCGATGGCCTCCGGCTCCGGCATCAACTCCGGATCGTTGCACATGTTCATGATGAGATCGGAGCCGACGTTCGACGTGAGGATGATGAGTGTGTTCTTGAAGTCGATGAGGCGCCCCTCGCCGTCCTCCATGATTCCCTTGTCGAACACCTGGAAGAAGATCTCGTGCACGTCGGAGTGCGCCTTCTCCACTTCGTCGAGGAGGACGACGCTGTAGGGCTTGCGCCGGACCGCCTCGGTCAGGATGCCGCCCTCGCCGTAGCCGATGTAGCCGGGAGGCGCTCCCTTCAGGGTCGAGACCGTGTGGGCCTCCTGGAACTCGCTCATGTTGATGGTGACGACGTTCTGCTCGCCGCCGTAGAGCGTTTCCGCGATGGCGAGCGCGGCCTCCGTCTTGCCCACACCGGAAGGGCCGGCGAGCATGAAGACGCCGATCGGCTTGTTCGGGTTGTCGAGCTTGGCACGGGAGGTCTGCACCCGGCGGGAGATCATTTCGAGGGCGTGATCCTGGCCGACGACGCGCTTGCCCAGCGTGTCGGCGAGTTTCAGGACCGCCTCGACCTGGTTCTTGACCATCCGGCCGACCGGAATTCCGGTCCAGTCCGCGACGACGGACGCCACGGCCTGGTAGTCGACGGACGGAAGGATGAGCGGGTGTTCGCCCTGGAGCTTCTCGAGCTCCTCCTGCAGCTCGTTCAGCTCGTCGAACATCTTCTGCCGGTCCTCGTCGGACACGGTCGACGGCGGCTCGACGGTCTCCTCGGCCTCCGCCGCCTCGTCGGCGGCCTCCTCCAGCTCACTGCCGGTGCCTTCGGCCTTCCCGACCGCGCCGCGGAGCTTCTCGCGGAGGGCGAGGATCTGCTCGACCAGGCCCTTCTCCTCCTCGAAGCGCGCCTCGAGGCCGCCGAGCCGGTCGTGCTCCGCCTCGAGCTGCTCGTTGCACTCGGCCTCGCGCTCCTCGGTGTCGACGCCGACCGCCTTCTCCTTCTCGATGATGGCCATCTCGCGGTCGAGGGCCTCGATGCGCCGCCTCGAGTCGTCCACCTCGGCCGGGATCGCGTGCTGGCTGATCGCCACGCGCGCGCAGGCGGTGTCGAGCAGGCTGATCGACTTGTCCGGCAACTGCCGCGCCGGGATGTAGCGGTGGGACAGGGAGACGGACGCCTCGAGCGCCTCGTCGAGCACCTGCGCCTCGTGGTGCTTCTCCAGCGTCGGGGCGAGGCCGCGCATCATGAGGACGGCCTTCTCCTCGGACGGCTCGTCGACCTGGATCACCTGGAACCGGCGGGTCAGGGCCGGGTCCTTCTCGATGTGCTTCTTGTACTCGGCCCAGGTCGTGGCCGCGATCGTGCGCAGCGTGCCACGGGCGAGGGCCGGCTTCAGCAGGTTCGCCGCGTCGCCCGTCCCCGCCGCGCCACCGGCGCCGATCAGGGTGTGGGCCTCGTCGATGAACATGATGATCGGCGACTCGGAGGACTGAACCTCCTCGATCACCTGGCGCAGGCGGTTCTCGAACTCGCCCTTCATGCTCGCGCCCGCCTGGAGCAGCCCGATGTCCAGGGAGCGGAGGGTCACGTCCTTCATCGAGGGCGGCACGTCGCCGGAGGCGATCTTCAGGGCGAAGCCCTCGACCACGGCCGTCTTCCCGACGCCCGCCTCACCGGTGATGAGCGGGTTGTTCTGCCGGCGGCGCATGAGGATGTCGACGATCTGCCGGATCTCCCCGTCGCGGCCGACGATCGGGTCGATCTCGCCGTTGCGGGCCCGCTCGGTCAGGTCGACGGAGAACTGGCGCAGGGCTTCCTGCTTGCCCATCTGGGCCGCCGGCATCGCGCCGGACGCCTCCCCGGGTGCCGCGCCGCCGCCGACCTGGAAGCCGTCCTGGGGCGCCATCATGTCTTCCGGCGACCCGCTGACGACCTCGTCGAACTTCTCCGAGAGCGTCTCGAACTTCACGTTCTCGAATTCCTTCGAGATGGAGTAGAGCGCGTTCCGGAGCCCCGTGGTCTTCAGGCAACCCACGACGAGGTGGCCCGTCCGGACCTGGGTCTCCCCGAACATGAGGGTGCCGTACACCCAGCCCCGCTCCACGGCCTCCTCCACGTGGGAGGAGAGGTCGGAGATCGAGGTCGAGCCCCGGGGCAGACGGTCGAGGGCGTCCGTCATGTCCTTGACCAGGCGCGCCGGATCCATGTTGAACTGCTTGATGATCCGGTGCAGGTCCGAGTCCTGGAGTTGCAGGACCTGGTGGAACCAGTGCACGAGTTCCACGTAGGGGTTGCCCCGCATCTTGCAGAACACCGTGGCGCTCTCGATGGCCTTGTATCCGATTTCGTTGAGCTTGCCGAACAGGGCGACGCGACTGATCTCAGCCATCAGAAACTCCCCTCATGTCGCGGAACTTCCCGTCACGCGGACGCGCGAAGCACGTCCAGGATGAGATCGTCCGCATCACTTTCCATGGGTTGCCCCCGGAGCCAGGAGGTCAGGCCGAGTCGGCCCTCCTGCCCGAGCGTCACGGGTGGCACCTCTTCCTTCGAAAGGACCAGGTTGACGTCCCAGTCCAGTTCCTCGCCGATGTAGTTTCGGACGACCGCGATGAGGCGCCGGATGCTGTCCCCTCCCGAAGACGGGAGGAGGCGACGGAAGTCGTCGTAGCCCATCGGCCCCAGGCGGATCCGGAACTTCAGCTGGCACTCCCACATGCGGGAGCCCACGAGCGTGCTGTCGCCGAGCGTCCCGGTCTCCGGGGTTTCCCCGAGGCGAAGCCGGCTCGAATCCGGCAGTTCCAGCCACTGACCCACGAACTCGTTGATGTCCACGGGCAGCCCGAAGAACCCCGAGAGCATCGATCGGAGTCCGTCCGGGTGCCGACTCTGGGAGGCGAGCTGCCCGGAGTAGTAGAGCTTGAAGTGGTCCGGCAGGGCGTCCCGTCCCCAGCACGCCGGTGTCCCCATTCCGCACAAGGCTCCGACGATCCGGGTCCACCGGTTGTCGCCCGGCCGGTCCAGCGAGACCACCGGCTGGGCGTTCGCCCAGACCCGGTAGAAGAGCGCCAGCATGCGGTGATGGAAGATGTCCAGGAACCGCGAGAACGTGTCGTCCCCCTCGTTCCGAAGGCGGCTCCGGGCGTACTCGGTCAGGTGGTGCGGCAACGCCCCGTTCGGACCGAAGAGCCCGAAGAAGAAGACGGTGAGGCGCGGTGGCTTCCCATCCTTCTCCCTCCGGAAGGACGCCAGGGACCGCGGAGCGAAGGCGAGGGACGGCTCCTGTGCGAACCGGACCGGGTCGTCGGACAGGCGGAGCGAGGTCCCGAACGGCGGCTTGTCCGGGTACGCCGCTTCCAGCCGCCGGACGGCCCGGAAGAAGTCGAAGCCCCAGGGCTTCTCCTCGAGCCGGCGCATCATGTCTACAGTGTGTGTCGCTGTCCCGGCATCGCCGGCCACCGGATCACCTCGCCTCGCTCGATCGTGTGAATGACCGTCTCCGTGAAGGAATTCAGGGAGACGTACTTCGCAAAGAACCTCTCGAGAACGGCCCCGAGGAGGAAGGCCCGGCTGCCGCCGAGAGCCCCCTCGTCGAACGTCACGTTCACCTCGAGACCGCGGCCGAACGCGATCGGCCCGCCGGTCTTGATCCGGCGATGAATCGACCGGCTGCTGATCGACGTGATGCCTTCCACCTGCTTCCGGAGCTCCGCATCTTCGCTGTCGCCGTACAGCAGGAGCATCTCACGCAACGCCGCCGCCCCGCGACCGTCCTCCGCGTCCACGAGGGACAGGTAGTTGAGCGACAGGTGGCTCACCAGCCGCCAGGCCACCTCCCCCTCGGCACGCGAGGGGCGAGGGCGGGTCGGGCCGGAGATGCACCGGACACTCCGCACGGGCAGCGATGCCTGCAGGGTGAAGTCTCCGCTTCCCTGCCCCACGGGCAGATGCAGCGGCAGATCGCGGTTCGTGCAGTAGGTGCTCAGGGAGAGCTGGCGCAAGTCGTGGTGGTACGGAGCCTCCTCCCGGTCGACGAGATCCAGGAAGACTTCCTGCCCCACGTAGCTGGAGCGGGGACCGTACCTCCGCTGTCCCTCCGAGAGCACACGCGGCACACGCTTGATCGTGTAGTACGCGTTGTGGTCCCGATGCGTCGAGAGGTCCGACATCGCGTAGAACGGGAGGAACTCCTTCTCCTGCACCCCGCTCGTGCCGTGGCCCTCGACCTCCGAGATCGAGTAGACCTCGTAGTCCATCGGCCGGGTGCGATCCGGGACCACGTGGTACTCGTGGCGCTGGTCCGTGAGGTTGATCCGATCCGCCCGCTTCGGGAACAGGTTCACGGCCGGAGAGGCAAAGGGGACGAAGTGCGACGCCTCGATCGCGTTCTCCATCATCGGATCGATGCGATCCAGGAGGATCACGAGTTCGACCGACTGGTCATCCAGTCGGTCGAGGGCCTCCCGGAGCCCGCCGAACTCGACGAAGAGGAAGCGATCGGAGAACGCGAAGTACTCGTGGATCAGCCGGTAGCCCTGGAACGACCGGAGATCGTAGGGGAGCAGCGCCTCGTCGTCGTCGAAGCCCCGGCGGCGGATCTCCACGGGGCCCCGGAACTCGTGCCAGGGAGTCGGCCGTGTCGTCGGCCGGATGACGTATCCCACGGCATCGGCGAGCAGCTGTTCGTAGATGTGATGCGGCAGTTCCCCGGGTCCGTCGAGCCAGAGGGGGAGACGGTCCAGAGCGGTCGCCTTGAGCGGCACGCCGCCGGTGGTGCGAATCCGGATCCTGAGCAGCGCGCGGCAGGGCGGCACGGGAGGACCGTCCGGAGAAGCGACGTCCCGCGTCGACGTGGTGTACTCCGCCTCCTCGATCGTGAGCGGCCACAGCGTGACGGCATGGGCCGTCCGGTACTCGCACGCGCTCTGGTCCCCCTTCGCGACCTGGCCGCGGAGCACGGTGTCCCGGGGAACCTCGAGGCCATCCACGAGCGAACCCTCCCCCGGCTCCGGCTCGAACTTCACCATCGCCATGGACGGAGTCGGAGCGAGGTAGTTCGGACAGACCATCTCGAGGAGGTGGCGGGTAAAGCGCGGGAATTCCGCGTCGAGCTTCAGCTGGACGCGGGCCGCCAGGAACGCGAAGCCCTCCAGGAGGCGCTCCACGTACGGGTCGGCGCACTCGAATCCCTCGAGGCCGAGGCGCCCCGCGATCTTCGGGAACTCCCGGGCGAACTCGCCGCCCATCTCCCGCAGGTGCTGCAGTTCCCGGTTGTAGTAGTGGAGGATGCGTGGATCCATCACATGACTCCGCCGGAGTGATCGGAGATCTTCACGTCACCGGTCTCGAGATCGATGTCGGTCTTCAGGAAGAGGCGCTCCGGGACCGGCTGCGCCCACAGCTCGCCCTGGATCTCCATGACCATCGCGTTGTGGCTGAACTTCTCCGAGTCCATCGAAATCCGGACCCGGATCGAGTTCGAGAGGATACGAGGCTCGAACTTCACGATCGCGCTCCGGATCCTCTGCTCGATGTCCCGAACGACGACTCCGGATGCCGTGTTGCCGGAGAGGTGGGGCATCCCGTAGTTCACAACCGAGTTCACGACCTCGGGAAACGGTTCCAGATCCTCCACGGAATCCAGGTTGCCGGTATTGAGCAGCCAGGACAGATCGCGGATCACTCCCTCCCGCATCCGGCGAAGATTGAGCACACGCTTGTCGCGCGATTCGCGCTGATTCTGGGGATCGTCGTCGGTCAGCCGGTCGAGCAGGGACGGCTGGAGCCGCTCCTGGGAAGTCAGCTCAGCCATCGAGCGGTTCCGACTCCGCCTGTGCGTCCGCGGTCAACTCGGCGACGATGTCCTCCGCCGAGAGGTCCGCGACGTCCAGCGTGATCTTCCGGGCGTCGAGGAGAGGGAATTCGCCGGCATCCGTGGCGAAGAGCCGCTGGCCGCTTCCGAGCCAGGTCTCTCCTCCGGCGTCCACCCACTCCGTCTTGCGACTCAGACGGATCAGGTCATCCTCGCTCGACTCCGACCCCGGATACCGAGTGGGAATGAAACCGACGGTCTGCCCTCCGTTCGCCCAGACGAACTGGGCGGGCGCCCAGACGAAGTCACGAAGGTCCGCCGGCTCTTCCAGGTGGATCTCCCTGATCCGGTGGAAGGGGACCCAGTAATACCGTCCGTTGACGACCGCTTCGATGGCGGGCCCCATCCGGGGATCGGCATCGGCGATCCACTCGAACGCCTGGTCGTCGATCTTCCCCGAAGTGGTCGGCGCACCTTCGAAGGCCTGGTTCCTGAGTTCCGCGGCATCCTCGAGCCGGCCTCCCGCCACGAGCTTGAGCGACTCGAACAGCAGCGCGATCCATTCCTCCGGCTCGCCGAACACCAGGGGTGAGGTCTCTCCCGCGAAGACCTTCTTCCGGAGGGCCTCGCACTGGATGGCCTCCTGGTAGGTCTGCAGCATCGGGAGGGCCGCCGCGTCCATCTCGCCCACGACCTTGAGCTGATTGAGGGCGCGTTCCCAGTCTCCGGTGACGGCCAGCAACTGGAAGAGGAAGGTCCGCAGCTTCGGGTCGGCCGGGTCCTTGCGGACCTGGTCCTTCAATTCGTCCAGCGCGTCCCCGATGCGCCCTTCCCTGAGACTCTCCTCGGCCGCCATGGCTACACCTCTCCCGTATTCGCAAACGCGCCCGCCGATGGACGGGGGCGGAAGATGCCGGGGGCAGTTCCCGGCGGCCGGAGGACACCGGCCACCGGGGCTACTGCGGCCTCGTCAGACGTTGTCGGTGTTCTGAGCGATGTCCCACTTGAAGAGCTTCTCGGGGCCACCGCTGCCGTCGGGCTGCTGCTCCTTGTACTTCACCTCGACCTTGGCGAAGTTGAGGGTGACGTTCTCCGTCAGCCTGTCTTCGCCGCCACTCCCGCCGGTGGAGACCGACGTGATCATCACCTTGGTCATGTCGATGACGAGGTACTCCAGCGGCGTCTTCCCGGCCTTGCGGCACGACAGCTGGGCCTTGGCGAAGTGGTCGCCGTTGGCGCAGTACAGCATCAGGACCGCGCTGGCGTTGTCGACCCACTTGGTGACGGATATGTCCTGGAAGCTCGCCTTCCCGGCCCCTCCGCCGCCTCCGACGTGGAACGAGCCGGACTGGCTCATTCCCCAGCTCCAGGCCAGAACATCGATGTCGCCCTTGTGTTCCTTGTCCTGCGCCTCTCCCGCGATCTCGCCTTCGATCTTGAGGAACATGTCTACAGCCATGGCCCATCTCTCCTTTCAGCGTCCGGCAGGAATCCCCTGTCGAAATCCGATTTCTCTGTTCTCTCACTGCCTGCACCGGTCCGCGGCCCGGCCCGACAATCGGGCCCGACCGCTCCGGCGCCCCTACCGACCCTGCTCCTAGCCACCCTTCGCCGAAGGCAGCTTCGACACCAGCCGCAAGGAGACCGAGAGGCCTTCGAGCTGGTAGTGCGGACGGAGGAAGAACTTCGAGGTGTAGTAGCCCGGGTTCCCCTCCACTTCCTCCACGACGACTTCGGCGGCGGCCAGCGGCTTCTGAGCCTTGGTCGTCTCGCTCGAGTGCGCCGGGTCGCCGTCCACGTACTGCATGATCCAGTCCTGTAGCCAGGCCTGCATGTCGCCCCGCTCCTTGAACGAGCCGACCTTGTCGCGCACGATGCACTTCAGGTAGTGCGCGAAGCGGCAGCTGGCGAACAGATAGGGGAGACGGGCCGCGAGGTTGGCGTTCGCGGTCGCGTCCGGATCGTCGTACTCCGCGGGCGCCTGCAGGGACTGGGCCCCGATGAACGCCGCGAAGTCCGAGTTCTTCTTGTGGATGAGCGGCATGAAACCGTTCTTCGCGAGCTCCGCCTCGCGGCGGTCGCTGATCGCGATCTCGGTGGGGCACTTCATGTCGACCCCGCCGTCATCCGTCGGGAACGTGTGCGTGGGCAGATTTTCGACGGCACCACCGGACTCGATGCCCCGGATCCGCGTGCACCAGCCGTAGTTCTTGAACGCACTGTTGATGTTCGTCGCCATCGCGTAGGCCGCGTTGGCCCAGGTGTAATGGCCGTGATCCGCGCCCTCGGTGTCCTCTTCGAAGTCGAACTCCTCGACGGGCGCCGTGTTCGCCCCGTACGGCAGGCGGGCCAGGAACCTCGGCATCGCGAGGCCGACGTAGCGGGAGTCCTCCGACTCGCGCAGGGACTTCCAGGCCGCGTACTCCGGAGTCTGGAAGATCTTCGTCAGGTCGCGCGGGTTCGACAGCTCCTGCCACGAGTCCATCTGCAGGACGGTCGGGTCCGCCGCCGAAATGAAGGGGGCGTGGATCGCCGCCGCGATCTTCGAGAGTTCGCCGAGCAGTTCCACGTCCGGCGGGCTGTGGTCGAAGTAGTAGTCGCCGACGAAGCAGCCGTAGGGCTCGCCGCCGAACTGACCGTACTCCTCCTCGTACATCTTCTTGAAAATCGGGCTCTGGTCCCAGGCGGTCCCCTTGAACTTCTTCAGGTTCTTCGCCAGGTCCTTCTTCGAGATGTTCATGACTCTGATCTTGAGCATCTCGTCCGTTTCGGTGTTGTTCACCATGTGGTGAAGCCCACGCCACGATCCTTCCAGTTTCTGGAAGTCCTCGTGGTGGAGAACCAGGTTCACCTGCTCCGTGAGCTTCACGTCGATCGCGGCGATCATCGCCTCGATCGACTTGAGGGCGTCGTCCGAGATGACGGACGAGTCCTTGAGAGCCTGCTCGGCGAGGGTCGCCACCGCGCCTTCGACCGCTTCCTTCGCGCGATCGGACTTGGGCTTGAACTCCTGCTGAAGGAGACTGGCGAACGAATCCTCGGTCAGGGCCTCGGCTTCGGGCTGCTGGGCATCGGACTGCGCATCAGACATTTCTCTTCTCCCTCACTATTCCGCCGAAGCGTCCTCGCCGCCCTCGCCCCCATCCTTCGGGGCCGAGGAGAGCGCCTGCAGGAGCGTCGGATCCTGGAGCGCCTGCGCAATCAGGTCCTCTGCGCCCGACTTGCCGTCCATGTAGGTCATCAGGTTGGCCAGCTGGGTGCGTGCCTCGAGAAGGTTGTTCAGTGCTCCGACCTTCTTCGCGACCGCCGCGGGGGAGAAGTCGTCCATGCTCTCGAACGTGATGTCCACCGCGAGGTTGCCTTCACCCGTCAGCGTGTTCGGAACGGCGAACGCGGTGCGGGGCTTCATCGACTTCATGCGCTCGTCGAAGTTGTCCACGTCGATCTCGAGCATCTTCCGATCGGAGACCGGGGGCAACGCCTCCTCCGGCTTCCCTGACAGGTCCGCCATCACCCCCATCACAAAGGGAAGCTGGACCTTCTTCTCCGCGCCGTAGAGCTCCACGTCGTACTCGATCTGCACCCGCGGAGCCCGGTTCCGGGCGATGAACTTCTGACTACTCTGTGCCACCTCTCACCTCCTGTTCATCCGGCACTCCAAAGGTGCCTCGCCGGGCCACCCGGCCCGGGGGTTCCGACCCGGCTACCAACCGCTGTCGTCGCTGCCGGCCGCATCGCCGCCTGTCGCAGCACTTGCGTCGACGCCGCCCACCACCTGGGCTTGCGCGACACCATCGGGGGCCAGGTCCTGCATGATTTCCATGAAGCTCTTCGACACGAGCCGCTTGGCGCGAAGCAGCAAGAGAGGAATGGGGCTGGACGGCTCATACTTGTCGAAGTACTCGACAAGTTTGTCCAGCATGCGAATTGCGTCCTCTCGACTCTGGATCACTCCGGTGATCTCCTGAGCCGCCGGGGGAGCGCCACCGCCGGCCACCGCGCCGGCCTCGACGGGTGCCTCCGCCGCCGCCGCCGCCGCCTCTTCCTCCGCCACCTCCGCGCCCGGTGCGGCCACGCCGCGCCGGCCCAGCTGGTCGGACAGCTCCTTCTGCACGGCCCTGATGGCGCCGCCGAAGGAACTCAGGTCGACGGCCTGGGCCGCGCCGACCTGCTCGGTCACGTACTGCTCGACCTGGGCCATGAGGTCAACGGACTCCGCCGCGGCCTCGGCCGTGGCCGTGAGCTCGTCCAGATCGACATCCTGGAACGCACCGTCGATCACGGCGCCCTGGGGCGGATCCTCGCCCTCCGGCACGGCGACCTCCCCCCGCGCCATCTGGATGTGCTTCAGAGCGAAAGTGCCCATGGCCCGCGAACTGACGAGCGTGGCGTCCCGGATGCTCCGGATCATCGTCTCCGGATCGACGAGGGACGTCAGCGTGTTCATGCGGAACGTCGGATCGTTGCCGTCGTCGGGGTCGAGCTGCGGGTGGATCGAGTCCCAGTGCGTGGTCAGGAGACCGCGAAGGAGCTGCAGGCTGTCGCGCAGGCCCGGAAAACCATCCGTGTGGATCAGGGCCCGCACGAGGTACGCCGACGCGCGCATGTCCTTGGAGCGACCGAGAATGGAGATGCAGAGCTTCTTGACGGCGCTCCAGTCGGGCCCCTCGGCCTCGATCACCGAGTCGCCCATCTGCTGAGCCTCCCGGCCCTGGGACGCCCTCTCCAGTTCCTGGAACTCGGGATCGTACTCGAGGTCGTCACCGCAGGGATTGTCGGGAGAGATCTCGGCGATGAGTCCATCGACGTCGATGACTGCCATCAAAGCCCCTCTCGCTGACCCGTCACAGTTCCGACTGAATTCACCCGATCCAATCGGATCCCCTCGAGACGGAAAACACATAGACCAAAGCCGCACAAGGGCTTTCGTCGGCTCGCCCACTCCCTGAGCCGCGGGGCATTAGATCAATCCCCGACGCGGCATGTCAACTCTCATCGGGAAAACTGCGAACGGTTCGCATCAGAACCACCAATACCCCTGAAACCGGGGTCAGAGCCGGTGGCGGCCCCCGGCCGGAGCGTCACCGGAGAGAAGCACGGCCGGCCGTGGTTGCGCCATCCCCGAGTCGGACGAAGCCGACTTCGAGCAGGCCCCGCAGAGCGGACAGCATCGCCGTCCGCACGGTGTCGGAGCCGCCACCGGTCGCCTCGGCGAGTTCGGCGACGAGCTCGGCCGCCGTCGTCTCCCCGTCGAACCGGGCGACGAGGCCCCCGATCATCGGGTCCGTGTTCCCCTCGTAGCGGAGGCCCCGCGTCCGGAGGAGTCGCATGGTCCGGTGCTCGAATCCGGAGCCGGGCACGGCGACGGCCCGCTGGTGGAGTTCCAGGCCCTCGTCGACGAGGGGGCGGGCGGTGAGAAGCGCCTCGTCGTCGGTGGACCGGAGGAAGTCGCGGACCTCGAATCCGAGGGCGATGTCCTCCCCGCTCCCCGTTCCGATCCCCGGCGCCTCCTCGACGTGAACCCAGTGGCCGTCCCCGGACCGCCGGCGGAGGGCGAGCGAGCCCATCGCGACTTCTTCGACTCCCTCGTCCCGGAACCAGTCGTGCCACCGCGCGAACGCTTCGGCGTACTCCTGCGTCCGGACCTCACGGACCTCGGTGAGATAGCGACGGGCGTAGTCGGCGGCGGGCATCCGGGAGTGGACCATCATCCAGACGTCGCACGAGAGACCGGACAGCCACTCCCGGACCCGCTCATCGCTCTCTTCACCCCGCCCGAGGGGCCAGTGGATCAGCATCTGGCAGATCCCCCCCTCCGCCAGGTGCGCCGGTGCTTCGCGCGCCGCACGCCAGGCGACGCCGTCGAGCACTCCGCCGGAGTCCCGGTAGACGTGCCCCGAGCCCGGCCCGAGCACGAACGGCGCGTTCGCGACGATCCGATCGAAGGTCCGCCCCGCCACGGGCTCGTAGAGGCTGCCCTCGAGGACATCGACGTTGTCGCACCCGTTCAGCGCCGCGTTGAAGCGGGCGATGGGCCGCGCGCGCGGGCACAGGTCGGTCGCCGTGACCCTCGTCGCGGACCGGGCCCCCAGAATGGCGAAGAACCCGCCCCCGGCTCCGAGGTCGAGCAGGGACTCCACAGGACGGCGCACGAGCAGGCGCGCGAGGCCCTCGGATGCGGAGGAGGGGCACATGACGAAGTCCGGCCGGTCCACGTGGTCCGGGGAGTCGCCGACGCCCCACCCGTCCGCGTCGCCGGGAAACGGAGTCAGACGGACCGGGCAGCGGAAGCCGTCCCGGTCCTCCACCAGGATCCCCGCTTCCCGCCAGCGCTCCGGCCCCACCGGGCCCAGCGCGGCCCGCGCCTCGTCCCCCGACAGGCGGCACCCGAGGACGAACAGCCGGAGCAGTCCGGAGAGGGGACCGTCACGGCTCAGCCGGATCGAGACCGCGCCCCCCTCGATCTCGCCGGGCGGCGTCGTCTCCGACATCCGAAGCTCGCGCGGCAGCACGCCCCGTGTGAAGCCCGTATCGAGGAACCACTCGCGGACACGGCCGAAGTCGGCAGGGTCGGAGAACGGGCGGATCGGGAACTCCTCGTCGAGCGTGCGCGTCACGGCTGTCACCTCCGGGTTCCGTTCACGGAGATCCTGCCGCACTCCTCCCCGGGCCCACAGGATTGTCCGCCTCGCAGTTGACCGGGACCCCGGCCGGCGCCTACCCTCCGATCGATGCACGAGCACCTCTCGCTCACCCTCGGCCTGATCGCCGTCCTCGGCGTCGCGGCGCAGTGGACGGCCTGGCGGCTCCGGATCCCCGCGATCATCCTCCTCCTCGGGGCGGGGATCGCGTTCGGCCCGGGCCTCGGCCTGATCCGCCCGCACGAGACCTTCGGCGACCTGCTGGAGCCCATCGTCCGGCTGTGCGTGGCCCTCATCCTCTTCGAGGGCGGCCTCCACCTGAGGCTCCACGAACTGAAGCACGCGGGCCGCGGCGTGCGGCGACTCGTCTTCCCCGGGGTCGCGGTGAGCTTCCTCCTCGGAGCCCTCGCCGCGCACTTCGTCGGCGGGCTCGATCTCCCCGTCGCCCTGCTCGTCGGAGCGATCCTCGTCGTCACCGGCCCCACCGTCATCATGCCGCTCCTGCGGTTCGCCCGCCTCCGCCCGGGCCCCGCGTCGCTCCTCAAGTGGGAGGGGATCGTCAACGATCCGATCGGGGCGCTGCTCGCGGTCCTCGTCTTCCAGTGGATCCGCCACGAGGGCACGGGGCAGCCCGTCGAGGCGATCCTTCTCGGCATTCTCGCGACGATCGGGGCATCCGCGGTCCTCGGCTGGGGCGGCGGCGCGCTGCTCGCGAAGGCGTTCCGCCGGGCGTGGGTGCCGGAGTACCTGAAGGCGCCCGTGCTGCTCGCGTCGGCCGTCGCCGTCTTCCTGCTCGCCGACCTCGCGCAGGCGGAGGCCGGCCTGGCCGCCGTCACCGTCCTCGGCCTCGTCCTTGGAAACCGCCGCCTGCCGGCGATGGACGAACTCCGCCGCTTCAAGGAGTCCGTCGTCGTGCTGCTCGTCTCGACGGTGTTCATCCTGCTGTCGGCCGAACTCGACCCGGAGGGCCTCGTCGCGCTCGGCTGGCGGGAGTGGGCCTTCGTGGCGGTCCTGCTTCGCAGCGGCCGTCCCGGCTCGGTGCTCGGCTCGACGATCAGTTCAGGGGTGGGCCTGCGCGAGCGGCGCCGCCCGGGCCGCAGCCGGCAGGGGCGCCAAGGGGAGCAGAGCCAGCAGCAGGAGGGCCGTCCAGCGCATGGCCCGTCGGACTCGTGTCGCCCCGCGAGCGGT
>JBDLIY010000001.1:0-32715 GCA_039714635.1 Planctomycetota bacterium | reverse complement strand
CGCGTGCCGTGGATCGTCTCGTAGTTCTGCCGCGCGATCCGCGGCAGGTTCATGAACCGCTTCCACGGCAGGTCGCCGTCGAGGCGCGGGACCTCCCGCCGCTCGTCGAGTCGAACGAGGCCCTCGCTGTGGCAGAGGATCCCGGAGGCCAGGACGACGACAGGAGCCTTGACCTCCCGCGCGAGCGCCGCGGCCCGGGCACCGACGTCGTACATCTCCTGGTGGGAGCGCGGCTCCAGGATCGGCACGAAGCAGGACTTCAAAAAGTAGCGCGGGTCGGTGACGTACTGCGTCGAACTCGGCGTGAAGTCGGACGCGATGTAGAGGACGAGGCCGCCGCGCGGCGCGGTGTACGCCGCCACGGTCGCGACGACGTCCGCGGCCTGGAAGAGCCCGGGGATCTTCAGCGTGACGACGACGTCGTCACCGGCCATCGTCGCCCCGAACCCGAGCCCGACGGCGGTCGCCTCGTTGACGGACCAGCCGACCCGCATGTGGTCCTGCAGGTGCCGCAGGCCCTTGTCGATGACTTCGGTGGACGGCGTGCCGGGGTAGCCGTCGGCGGCGTGGATCCCGCCGCGCGCGCAGCCCAGGGCGAAGGCGAGGTTGCCCTGGAGAACGACGGCCTCCCCTGCTTCGGCCGCCAGAAGGTCCCGCATCCTGCCTGTCGCCATGCACGATCTCCGTACCGAACGAACGTTCGCCCGAAACAGATGCTAGCAGGGCGCCGGATTCAATGCATCCCCCCGGTTCGGTTGAGGCACCGGGGCTTGATGCAGCATGGATACCGTGATACCGTGATAGCGTGATACAGACCTTTCGGGACCGCGGAACGGAGGACGTCTTCCATGGACATCCGTCCCGCAAGGCCCGGGGGCTGCTGCCGGCGGCGTTGATGGAGACGGCGGCAAGGAGACTGGATCACCTGGACTCCGCCGTAACCCTCGAGGATCTGAGGATCCCTCCGGGCAACCGCCTGAAGGCCCTTCGAGGGGACCGGCGCGGACAGCACAGCCTGAGGATCAACGACCAGTACCGGATCTGCTTCCGCTGGTCCCGTTCAGGGCCGAAGGACGTGCAGATCACGGACTACCATTGAGAGGTGCCAGCATGGTGAGAGTGCCGACCTACCGCCGGCCGACGCATCCGGGCCGGGTGCTGCTCGAGGATTTTCTCCGGCCGATGGACCTGACGCAGCGGGACCTGGCGGAGAGGATCCTCGTGCCCTACCAGCGGGTGAACGAACTGGTGAACGGTCGCCGCGGCGTCACGGCCGAGACAGCGCTGCGCCTCGCACGGTTCTTCGGGACGACGCCGGGCTTCTGGCTGAACCTGCAGCAGCGCTGGGATCTGTATCACGCGCGGGAACGGGAATTCCAGGTGCTGGAGCAAATTGAGGAGTACGAGGGATGAGCATAGTGCAGCTACCGTCCTGGTCACGCAAGCGGGGGACGGCGCGATCACGCCCGTCCGATATCTCCCGTGGACGTCCCGGCGCACGGGCGGCAACATGTTGTGTCCCCAGCAGCGAGGAGTACGGGAAGTCATGAGCGAGCCCATCCCCGTCGAGAAGCGCTTCAAGGTCCTCGTCGAGATCAACCGCGCCAGCCACTTCGCCTGGCGGGAGGCCGTGCAGAGGCTCTGCCCGGACGTCGACCCGACTGAGGTCGTCCTCGAGATGTGGCGGATCACCGGCGAGCAGACGGCGGACGCCTACCTCGGGCGCATCGACCCCGCCGGCGACCTGGCAAACCAGTTCGCAGCGTCGATCGTCTGGTCGAGCCAGTGCATGGGCGAGGACGCGCTGCTCGCAGCCGGCGAGGGAGAGTGGTTCGTGGTCCACGAGGCCTGCCCCTGGCACCGGTGGCACGAGAAGCACGGGCTTCTCCACGAGGACCGACCGGGGTGTGACGCGTGGTTCACGGCGACGGTCGACCGGATCAACCAGAAGCTGGGGACGAAGCTGCGGTTCGAAACGCTGTCGGCGCTGCCGGACGGGGACGCGGCGTGCCGGCGACGGATCTGGGTGGACGGACCCTAGGCCGAGCCTGCTCGCTCCTCATCATCGAGATGCTCGAGTCCGGCCTCCTCGAGGTCTTCGTCGAGATCCGCCGGAGTCCCGGCCATCTCCGCGGCGTAGGTCGAGATGCCCTTCCACTCCACGTCGCGGAGCCAGTGCTCCAATGCGCTCCGGGCGATCTCCCCGGTCGACTTCCCCTGCCGCCGCGCCTCGGCGAGGAGTCGGACGATCAGCGACTCGGGCACGGTGACATCGATCCTGACCATGTGCTCATCCATGGCCCCATCATGCCACGCCCCGGTGACACTCGCGGGGGCCGCGCCCTACTTCGGCCCGGGTGGCTCCGCGAACTGCTCGATGAGCTTTGCCAGGTGATGCGGCACATCCGTGCCGTGTTGCCGACAGTCCGCGGCAGAGCGCTCCAGGAGCCTGCGGACCGTGCGGCGGGATTCCGAGCCGACGACACTCACGTCGCCTCGACAGTCAAGGGTGAGGGTCGAGGAGACGACGGCCACGAGCGGATCGGCCGGTGGCCACAGATTCACGGCAGAGGTAGACTGAGCGATGGAGGTGGATCCGGTGTCCCGCCGCTCGCTCTCGGCCCTCGTTCTGCTCCTTGCCCTCTGCGCGGCCGCCCTGTTCGCGCCGTCCGACCGCCCCGACGGCCCCGGGCTACCCCGCCCCACCTCCGAGACTTCCCCGGAGACTCCGCCGGTCGGGACGGCCCCGGAGCCCCCGGCGCCCGAATCCCCGACGGCCGACGCACCGAGACCACCTCCCACCACGGGGACCCTGACCGGGACCGTCCTCTCCCGGGAGGGCCGGCCGATCGCGCGAGCCCGCGTCGCCGCCGCCTGGCACCTCGAAGCCGAGGTGGTCGAAGGTCGGTACCGCATCGAAGGGATGCCGCCGGGCCGACACCGGGTCGCGGCCGCGGCGCCGGGCCACCCACCGGCCATGCGGGAGGTGCGGATCGAGGCCGACGTCGAGGCGAAGCTCGATTTCGTGCTCGTCCCCGGCGGTCTCCCCGTCGCCGGGAGGGTCACCTCCGCCGACGGTCAGCCCCTGGCCGGGGCGAGGGTGTCTGCGTACCCCCACGGAGAAGGCGGTCCGGTCTTTTCGAGCATCGACCACCCCCGCACCGGTCCCGACGGGCGCTTCCGGATCGAGGGCGTTCCCGAGGGCCCGGTGACGGTGACGGCCCACGCTCCCTTACGCGCGTCCAGCAGTTGTCGTACCGCCGCCGGGAGGACCGACCTGGTCCTCGAACTGGTGGCCGCGGGCGAGATCCACGGGACCATGGTCCTCCCCTCCCCCACGCCTTCGGCTCCGCCCTACCGCGTCCGGCTCCTCGACTCCGAGGGATCAGAAGAGGCCTTCCTCGACTCCGACGAGGAGCCCGAGCACTGCGACGGCCTCGAGTTCCGGTTCCGCGGACTGGCCCCGGGCACATGGCGCCTGGATGCGCTCGTCCGGGGCGTGGGTCGCGCGGATCTGGAGAAGATCCGTGTGGAGGCCGGGCGCGTGACCCGCGTGAAGCTCGAGGTCTCGGAGGGCCAGAGCCTGGCCGGACGCGTGGTCTCCGCCGCCGACGGCACGCCCGTCTCCGACGCGCTCGTCGTGGTCGCGGCCCAGGAGCGCTGGGGACCGATCATCCTCATGATGATCCTCGACGAGGAGTCGGCCTGGATCAACGGAGCCTTCTCCGCGCGGACGGACGCAGAGGGCCGCTACCGGATCGTGGGATTGAAACCGGGAACGTGCTCCATGGCCGCCGTCGCGGCCGGGTTCCGGCCCGTGGCCCGCCGGGGTGTGAAGCTCCTCGCTCCGGACGCGGTGCCCGATCTCCGACTGCCGGCGGCGGCCGGACTCGTCGTCCGCCTGGTCGGAGGCGATGGAAAACCGGAGTACGACGTGGACGTCATCGTCAACTTCGATCAGGAGTCCGGATCGTTCGACGGCACCACGGACGCGCGGGGAGAATGCCGGTTCGACAGCGTGCCGCCCGGCCGGCGCCACATCCAGATCGACACGACCTGGGCCCGGACGGTCAACGTGGAAGTCGACGTCGCCGCCGGCAAGGTCACCGAAGTCGAGGTCCTCATGCCCGCGTCCGGGACCTTCGTGCGGGGGGTCGTGCGACGCGGGGGGAAGCCGGTCGGGGGCCGCCGTGTCGAGGTGAAGTTCGAGGACACCGTGGGGAGGGTCTTCCAACTCGCCACGCAGACGGACTACGAAGGTCGCTACCGCCTGGACCAGCTTCTCCCGGGCCCGGTCTGGATCACGGTCTCCGAGAGATGGTCCGGTCCCCCGAACTCGGTGGAGCGAGTGGACACCCTTCGCGGGGAGAACCTCCACGACATCGATCTCGACGCGCACCGACCGGTTCTCGTCGTCGTCGATGCCGAGTCCGGGTCGCCGATCCCCGGGGCCAGCATCCTCGTCGTGCGGGCCTATTGGGCGGTCGCGAACGAAGAGGGCCGCCTCGTCCTGCCGGGCTCGTGGGAGGAGATGTCGGACGCCCTGGTCTTCGCGGGCGGCTACGGCCCGGCGCCCCTGAGCGCGGCGACCGGAGTGTCCGGAGACCATCGCCGGATCGCCCTGCGGAGATCGGCCCGCCTGACGCTCGGGCTCCTCGACTCCCGCGGCCGCCCCGTCCGGAGCGCGGTGGTCGAGATCCGCGAGGCCGGGGGCGCCGACATGGCGCCGTTCATGCGGGACTGGGGGGACGATTTCGGAGACGCGCAGAAGGGCCGCTACGTCTACGAACTCGCGCCCGGGACCTACGAGATCCGCGTCATCCATCCGGACCACGCGACGGTGGAGCGGAGGGTCCGGCTACCGGCGGAAGGGCTGCGCGTGGACGTCGTCATGCCCTGACGGACACGGGGTGAAAAAGCGGCGCCTGTCAGCGTTGTTTCACCCCACGGCGCACGGCATCCTGATCGAGAGCGGGATCGGGCGAATCCGGTAAAAACGGTTACGCCTCCGTATTACCGGATTCGGGCTACAGGCGGATCGGGCGGATGTTTACCCGCACGCCCGTTACTCCGCCGACCCGCTTCACCCGGCGGGTGATCTCCGACACCACCTGCTCCTCCTGGGCCAGGACCGCCGCCACCGAAACGAAGACCAGGCCGCCCTCGCAGTCCGTCTCGGCGTTCGGCCAGCGCTTCACGATCACGCTCTTCGCACGCGCCGCCGTCAACAGGTCGTCCAACTCCTGCTGAGACTCCGGCGTCGTCGCGAACTGCTCGCGCTCGATCGTCTGGCAGATCGTGTCGACCGCGTCCTCCTCCGTGAACTTGCGGATGTGCATCACGAGGTCGTAGAGACGGCAGTCGCCCGTGTCGATCCCGTAGAGCGACAACGCCCAGCGGCGGCGCTCCTCGTCGTCCTTCCTGAGGATCTTCCGGGCCGTGTCCTCGTTGACCTTCTCGCGCACCATCTCCGTCTGCACGCGATCGTCGAAGTTCGCGATGATGCGGACCTTCAGGGTGTGCGAGACGTTCTTCAGGAAGAAGTGGCCCGCCAGGCCGTGGTAGACGACGTTGTCCTTCTGCACGTGCTCGAGGAACGCCTGCTGGATGTAGGCGACGTACTTCTGCTTGCCGGACCGGAAGCGGTCCAGCACGCCGGGCGCGTCGTGCAGAGCGCGGACCAGCTTGACCTCGGGGATGTTGAACTCCTCCGAAGCCTCGATCAGGATGTCGCGCGAAATGCACTCGTAGCCGAGCCGGTTCGCGACGTGCTCCGCGATCTCACGCCCCTTGCTGTAGGACCCGCGGGAGATGGTGATGATGGCCATGGTGACTCCCCTCCGTCCAGTCTACGACGTCTCAGTGCAGGTTCACGAATCCCGCGGCGGACACGAACACGAGTACCGCCACCCACAGGGCGAGGACCGCAAACCGGACGTTCCTCTTTCCCAGGTAGATCCCGGCCGCCAGGAGCAGGCCCCAGAGCGCCACGCTGCAGCCGAGGGCGAGACCGAACTGCGTCAGGCTGCAGCCACTCGTCATGTTCTCCATCCAGAAGTGGCCGTCCGTCACGACGACGTCCTTGTACTCGTCGAGGACCTCGGTGCGGGCCTTCCAGGTGGAGACGAGCGTGCCCGAATCCTCGTGGCCGTCGTGGATGCGATGGAGCCGGAACTCACAGCCCTTCGGTTTCCCGGCGTCGCTCCGGATGAGCCGGAGTTCGCCTCCGACGGTCATCTCCGGCGCCGGGTCGTCCATCGCGGGGGCCTCGAAGTCCGCGAGGATCCCGATCGCCTTCCGCACGCCCATGGCCTCGTACTCGCCGGCCTCCGGCGCGTTCGCAACGCGGACCGGAAGTTCGGGCTCCACGGCCGCGGAGAGCGCCCAGACGCCGCCGGGCTCCTCCTCGGCGAAAATGTTCTCGAAGACGAGCGTCGGGTTCAGGCAGTTGTTCCCGGGGCTCGCCAGCGCGATGACCGGGCCGACCATGCAGAGGATTGCCGCGAGGATCGTAAGCCAGTAGATGACCTCCCCGTAGACGACGCTCTCGACCGGGACCTCCGGCTTCTTCTTCTCCGCGGCGCTCATCCCCGCACCTCCTTCTCCTTCGCCTGCTTGAGGATCGATCGGATCACCGCCCCGAAGATCCCGACGAAGACGAGCCCGCGCAGCCAGACCGGGGTCGAGCCGATCACGCCGAACATCTCGAGCGCCTTCGTGAACAACCCGAAGCAGGCGAAGAACATGAACCCGATGAGAAGGAAGCGAACGAAGCCCGCCTGGATCCGGATGAGGATCAGCGCGCCGAAGAGGCCGCCGAGCACCTGGCCCACGAGCCACGGCGCGGCGAAGAGCGCGATGATCGCCCCCTGGTGCAGGTAGGGCCAGACCGCGATGCAGTCCCCCATCCCGAGGAGGACGCCGCTGTTGGCCGCCGCGACCTTCAGGGGCACCGCCATGATGAGGTTCTGGGCCGGGACGATCGCCCAACCCGCTCCCAGACCGAAGAACCCGGAGAGCAGTCCGACGCCCATGATGGCGAAGATCACCCAGGCCGCGCGGGTCAGCGGGTAGTCGACGACCTTGTCGAGGGAGGCTTCGTAGTAGGGCTGGCTCAGCTTCAGCCGCTTCGTGAAGCCATCGACCTTCTTCACCTCGGGCCACTCGATCTTCTTTCCGCCCACGAGGAAGTAGACCCCGAGGGAGGCGAGGATCACGCCGAGGGAAAGCCGGACGAAGCCCTCCCCGGCCGGCCCCATGTGCTCGGCGACGACGATCGCGAGCATCGCGCCGCTGAACGCGCCGACCCCGTAGGCCGCCGCGCAGAAGATGCAGATCCTCAGGTTCGCGAGCCCGCGCCTCATGAACGGCCCCGTACTGACGAGGCCGGAGAACATGGCCACGATGAGCCCGGTGGCGCGGATGATGAGGCTGTTCACGTCGGTGAACGCCATCATCGTGGGTGTGAAGAGGACTCCCCCGCCGATCCCGCCGATGACCGCCACCAGGGCGATCGCGAAGGACAGAAGGAAGAAGCCCAGCAACCAGACCGTGATCTCGCCGATGCCCATCCCCTCGCCCACCTGCTCCTCGCCGAGCCCCATGATGGCGAGCCCGACGTAGGACATGACGAGGATGAGGAGCATCACGTTGACTTCGAGCCACGGCGATCGGAACAGTCGTTTCATCGTCGTTCCCTCGTTCGAAGCCTGCCTGTGGTGCGTCTTTCCGAGTCCTCCGGATCAGTCTCCGGCGGCCGCGGCGACCGCAACCTCTTCCTTGTTCTCCGGCCTCTCCTCGGCCCAGGCCGCCTCCGGCTCGCGCCGGCGGACCGTCACCGCGACCTTGTAGAGGATGGTGAGGATCAGGGCGCCCAGCCCGTAGATCCCGATCGAAATGCCGAGTTCGGTGCCGGACGGCACGTAGTCGACGACCGTGTGCATCGTGGTCGGGATGAAGCCGGCGACGACCATCCCCAGGCCCTTCTCGAAGTAGATCCCGAAGAAGACCATGAAGCACGCCGCCACCAGCAGGCCCTTCCTCTCCCGCCACTTCGGGACGAAGAGAAGGGTCATGGCGATCACGGAGAAGATCGAGGAGAGCCACATCCACGGCACCAGTGTCGTGTTCCCGTCGAGCCCCACGTACAGGAGCTTGAGGTGATCGACGTGGCCCGGGATGGCCGAGTACGTCGCGGTGAAGATCTCCATCAGGAGGAAGAAGATGTTCGCCGCCATCGCGTACGTGATGATCACCGCGAGTTTCTTGACCGCCTCCTTCCCCGGGTCGAACAGCTTGAGCTGTTTGAGGAGGAGACTGAGCAGGATCAGCAGCGCCGGGCCGGCCGCGAACGCGGTCGCGAGGAAGCGCGGGGCCATGATCGCCGTCATCCAGAACGGGCGCGCCCCGAGGCCCGAGTACAGAAACGCCGTCACGGTGTGGATCGAGACGGCCCACGGGATCGAGAGCACGACGAAGAACCTGATCCACGACGGCGGCGCGATGCTCTTGCGCTCCGCCGCGAACGTCACGCGGCTGATCAGGATGTTCAGGAGCAGGTAGCCCATCAGGCTGACCATGTCCCAGAACATCAGCGAGTTCGGGCTCGGGTACAGCATCACGTTCAGGACGCGGGTCGGCTTCCCCATGTCCACGAAGATGAAGAGCATGCACATGATGACGGCGCTGATGGCGAGGAACTCGCCGAGCACCGCCAGCTTCCCGAACGCCTTGTAGTTGTGCAGGTAGTACGGCAGCACCACCATCACCGCGGAGGCCGCGACGCCGACCAGGAACGTGAACTGGGCGATGTAGAAGCCCCACGTCACGTCCCGGGAGAGCCCGGTGACCTGCAGGCCGGCGTGATACTGGCGCAGGTAGCAGAGCAGCCCGATGAAGACCAGGCCGCCGAACACCGTCAGCAGCGTCCAGTACCGCCGACTTCCCGTGAGCGCCTTCTCGATCATCTCTGCCTCCTCACACGATGTAGAAGACGTGGGGGACGGTGCCGAGTTCCTGCTTCCGGCGGATCGTGAAGCCCGCCGACGCCAGGGCCTTCCGGGCGTCCGAGTTCTCGTCGCCGATGTCGCCGAACGCCATCGCGCCGCCCTTGCAGGCGGCCACGCAGGCCGGCGGTTCGCCCTTCACCAGGCGCTCCGCGCAGAAGTTGCACTTCTCCACGACGCCCTTCGTCCGGGTCGGGAAGACGGGATCCAGCTCCTTGATGTGGGGCCGCGGATCCATCCAGTTGAAGCTTCGCGATCCGTAGGGGCAGGCGACGGTGCAGTAGCGGCAGCCGATGCAGCGGTGCATGTCCATCATCACGATGCCGTCGTCGCGTTTCCAGGTGGCCGTCGTCGGGCACACCCGCACGCACGGCGGGTTCTCGCAGTGGTTGCAGAGCACCGGCAGCTTCTGGCCCTCGATGTGCTTCGGGACGAAATCGTGCTCCTGCCCCGGGAAGGCGTGGTTGAAGTCCTCCTTCCAGATCCACTTCACCTCGTGCCCGTTCGAGGGGATGTCCGGCACGTTGTGGACCTTGTGGCAGGCGAGCGCGCACTCGTTGCAGTCGCCCTTCTCGAGGCACTTCCGCGTGTCGATCACCATCGCCCAGCGCGGGCCGTCACCCGCCGGCTTCCTCGAGACCGCGGAGGCGAGCAGCGGCCCGCCCACGCCGATCGCGACGATCGTGGCGCCCGTGGTCGTCAGGAAGGTCCGCCGGGTGGTCTTTTCGCTGGAGTGTTCCATGACTACTCGGCCTCCGGGTCGATGTGGCAGTCCCAGCAGTTCGGTTTCGTCCCGACGTAGTCGTGGCAGCGGTCGCAGAAGTTCGCCTTCCGCCCCTCGCCGCTGTGGCAGTGAAGACAGGTGCGCGTGAGGCTCATCTCCTCGCCGGACTTCTCGTCCTCCCGGTTTCCGTGGCGCACCACGTCGTCCCGCCAGCAGTCCAGCAGGTCCATGTGGTTCGCGCGCATCCACTCCACGTCGCGGACGCAGTCCTCTTCGCCGGTGATCTTCTTCACGTCCCCCAGGTCGGGTGGCGTGAAGTCGCCGGCCGCGGTCGTGAACCAGATCGGGAAGAGCACGAGGACCAGGAAGATCACGATCCCCGCGACGATCTTCGGCATGTCGTTCATCGCCTCATTCATCGGCCACCTCCTCCCCGCCGTTCGGGAGCGGCTCGCTGCGGAGGTTCAGCTCCCGCTTCTTCTCGCCCTTCATGATGAGCGCGTTGCCGACGAACTCGTGGATGCCGGCGACCTCCACCCCGGGCACCCAGTACTCCACCAGCGGCGGCAGGACCGCCTTGTCGATCGCGCAGATGCAGGAAAGCGTGTTCACGCCGTACTTGTCGTGGACGTACTTCACCGCGTTGGCCCGCGGCAGGCCACCGCGCAGGCGCGCCTCCATGTTTTCATCCGCGCCGAGGCCCGAGCCGCCGCCGCAGCAGAAGGTCTGCTCGCGGATCGTGTTCTCCGGCATCTCGACGAAGTGGTTGAGGACGCGGTCCAGGATGTAGCGCGGCTCCTCGAGCAGCCCGACCGCGCGGGCCGGGTTGCAGGAGTCGTGGAACGTGACCTTGAACTCGTCGTTCCGGCTGATGTCGAGGTTCAGCTTGTCGTGCTTGAGCAGGTCCGCGGTGAACTCGCAGATGTGGACCGTGCTCGTCGCCGCCGCGTTCTTGAACACGGTGCCGGTGACCGGCGACTTCGGGACCTCGAGGAAGTCCGCCGGGCCGTTCATCGTGTCCATGTACTGGTGCAGCACGCGCCACATGTGGCCGCACTCGCACCCGAGGATCCACTTCACCCCGAGGCGTTTCGCCTCCTGGTAGATCTTCACGTTCAGTCTCTTCATCATGTCCTTCGACAGGAAGAGGCCGAAGTTGCCACCCTCCGTGGCGAACGGACTGAACGTGTAGTTGAGCCCGATCTCGTGGAACAGCGCGAGGTAGCCCAGGAACGTGAAGTAGTGCGGGTTGGCGAAGTAGTCGGCGGAGGGCACGACCACGAGGACGTCGGCGCCGGCCTTGTCGATCGGCACCTCGACCTCGATGCCCGTGATGTCCGCGAGGTCCTCGGCCGCGAACTCCAGGTTGTCCTTGAAGGTGTTCGGCCGCACGCCGAGGTGGTTGCCGGTCTGGTAGCAGTTCGCCGCCGGCTCCATGATCCAGCCGACCGAGATCCCGACGAGCGCCAGCAGTTCGCGCCCGATCATCGTCACCTCGGCGGTGTCGATCCCGTAGGGGCAGAAGACCGAGCAACGGCGGCACTCCGTGCACTGGTAGAAGTAGTAGAACCACTCCTTCAGCACGTCGATCGTGAGGTCACGGGCGCCGACCAGCTTGCCGAGGGTCTTCCCCGCCTTCGTGAAGTAGCGCTTGTAGACGCTCCGGAGGAGCTCGGCGCGCAGCACCGGCATGTTCTTCGGGTCGGCGGAGCCCAGGTAGAAGTGGCACTTGTCGGCGCAGGCGCCGCAGCGCACGCAGATGTCCATGAAGAGCCGGAAGGAGCGGTACTTCGCGAGGCGCTCCTTCATCCCCTCGAGGATGATCTCCTTCCAGTTCGCCGGCAGGTTCCAGTCCTCGTCCAGCGGCGCCCACTCGTGCGAGTTCGGCATGTCGAGGTAGTCGAAGTGCTTCTTCCCGCCGGCGTAGAGCCAGTTGCCCTTCCGGAAGTCGGCCGGCGTGTCCATCCAGCCCGTCTTCGGCACCGACCCGTAGTCGACGGCCGCCAGCTCCTCCTGCTTGTATTCGTCGGCCATGGCCTTACTCCCTCTCCTCTAGCTCGTAGCCCGCCTCGGCGATCTCTTCTGCGAACTCTTCCTTCCAGTGGTCGAACTCGTGCTTCTTCACCTCGGGGTTCCAGGGGTTCACGTGGCGCACCTTCCGGTTGTTGTTCGCCAGGTTCCGCGTTGGGGAGAGGAAGACGCCGGGAAGGTGCATGAGCTTGCTGAAGGGGAAGTAGGCGATCAGCGCGCTCACGAGGAAGAGGTGGACGTAGAACTGCGCCCCGATCCCCTCGGGCACCGCGAACTTGAAGGAGAGCAGGCCCATCGCCAGCTCCTTGATCGCCACGACGTCCGTCTTCGTGAGGTAGCGCAGGAAGACGCCGGAGATCACCACCCCGAAGAGCAGGAAGAGGGGGAAGTAGTCCGACGCCAGCGAGATGTAGCGGACCTGGGGTTCGAGGAACCGCCGCAGGAGGAGCCAGCCGAGGCCGACGACGATCAGAATGTTCGTCAGGTAGAGCGCGGGCACCGTGACCTCGAAGAACGCGTCGAGGCTCTCGATCCCGGAGATCCAGAACGGGACCGGCTCGGTGAAGAACCTCAGGTGCCGCAGGAAGATGATCAGGAACGTCCAGTGGAACAGCATCGCCGCGGCCCAGAGCAGCTTGTCGGCGCCGTAGACGATGCGCGGGCCGGCCTTCATGTCCGCCCGCGTGTTGCGGAACAGGGAGCGGAAGAAGAGGACCTCGAGCACCATCCGGACGAAGACCTGCCCGCCCGTGCTCGGGCTCTCCAGCTTCTGCTGCGGGATGAAGTCGAGGCTCTCGGCCTGGCCCGCGACCGTCGGGATGCGGAAGGGCACGGGGGCCTTCGCCCAAGTGAGGACCTTCACGACGAACCCGACGAGGAACAGGAGGATGGCGGCGTACGGGATGATCACCCCGAACACCACGTCCGCCCCGGCGCCCGCCCCCAAGCCAATACCAGCCAGGGCGATCACCACGAGCGCGACCACCGCGAGGAACGAGACAAGAGCGTTCATCGATCAGCACCTCGCTTCAATGAGACCTCCCCCTCTCTCTCGAGAAGCTTGAAGGTCCGGTTCCTGAGTTCCGTCAGTCGGATCTCGAACACCTTCTCCCGGCACTGCATGTAGGTGTCGAAGGCGTCCAGCAGCAGGACTTCCATCCGGGTCTCGAACTTCGAGACTTCTTCCGCGGTCACGCTGTCCCCGAGGACGCGCTTCACCACGTCGGCGAGGGCGGGGATGAAGGAAACCGCTTCCGACGCCTTGTCCACCTGCACGGCGCGCAGCCGGATCATCCCCTCCACCGCGTCGCGAAGTGCCTCGGCCTCCCCGCCCGCCTCGAGCGCGTCGAGGACGGCGGTCGTCCCCTCCTGGAGGGTGGAGCCGATGGGGTTCCTGAAGCGGTCCTTCTCGCGCCCGATGAACTTCGCGGACTCCTGCGGATAGGCGGCGAGGATGCGGGCGATCCACCGGTCGTGGATCTCCTTCCGGTTCGACGCCAGAAGTTCGGTGAACCGGGATCTCAACATGCTGCAGCCCGTGGTCGAACGGGGCCTCGTGGATCCCGTCCCGGCCGTGGCCGGTCCCGCCTCCACGTGTCGTGGCTGCAGGGGGCTGCCTGAAGTTCATACCCCGTCTCGGTGAAGATCATCGGGCGTTCGCCTCCCTGAGCGCCGGGTCGAGGCGCGCGAAGAACCGTTTCGTGGCCCATGCGAGGCTCGTCGGGCTCACGCCGTCCGGGACGATGGCCGGAGTCAGCCCCATCCGGTCGAGCGTCCCGCAGGTCGCGGGGCCGATGCCGCCGATCACGGGGTTCATCTCCCGGATGGCGTCGACGAGTCCGTTCTCCGCCGCGGAGCGCACGGTGGACTCGGAGGAGAAGAGGATCACGTCCACGTCGGGAACCGTCTCGACCCGCGGGAAGCGCAGGCCGTAGAGATCCAGGCGTACGACTTCCGCCGCGTGGGGAGCCAGCGCCTCCCGCACGTGGTCCGGCGCCACCTTCGATGCGGGGATCAGCACGCGGCGGCCATCGAGGCCGGTGGCGATGAGGGATTCGCTCAGGGCAACCCGGGTGTGTTCGGACGGCATGAGATCAGGCTCGATCCCGCGCGCCCTGAGCTTTCGTATCGTCGAATGGCCAATGGCCGCGACCCGCGGCAACCAGCGCGAGTCGAGGCCCCACTTCCCGAGCAGTTCGAACAGGTAGTCGACGCCCTTCTTCGAGGTGAAGACCACCCAGTCGAACGACCGGGAGAAGACGCCGCCCTCGTCCACCGGGTAGGGCTCCGGCTCGATGAGCGGCCGCATGACGCAGGTCGCACCCAGTTCCTCGAGCGGCTCCCGCTGCCCCTCCGCCGTCTCCGCCTCGCCCGGCAGCCAGATGCGGACGCCGGCCAGCGGCAGGTGGCGCGGCTTCGTGAACTGCGCGCCGACGAGGACGACGGCCGGGGTTCCGACCTTCCGTTCGTCCGCGACGGCGGCGATCGTCCCCACCGTCCCCACCACGGCCCGGGCCTCGGGAGAACCGATCCTCTCCACGACCGCCACGGGGGTGTTCTCGCCGTAGCCCGCCGTCTCGAGGTCGGCCATCCGCTCCGCCAGCACGCGGCGGCTCATGTAGAGCGCGATCGCCGGCGCCGTCGGGCCGTTGAGGGGGAACGGGTTCTTCCCACCCCCCGCCAGGCGGCCGGTGGAGAAGATGATCTCGCTGGCCACCTCGCGGACCGTGAGCGGCTGGCCGACGATGGACGCCGCCGCCGACGCCGCCCCGATTCCGGGAAGAACCCGATAGGAGAACGACTGCCCCCCGAGGGTCGCGATCTCCTCCTCGAGACGACCGAAGACCGAGGGATCTCCCCCCTTGAGCCGGACGACCCGGCGGCCGCGGCGCGCGTTCTCGAGCAGGAGGCGGTTGATGTCCTCCTGCGCAGCGCTGTGCTTCCCGCAGCGCTTGCCGACGGGGATGACCTCGGCGTCGTCGGCCACGCACTCGAGAACGTCCGTGCCGCAGAGCGCGTCGGTCAGGACCACGTCCGCCTTCGACAGCGCCCGGCAGGTCCCGACCGTCATGGTGGAGACGCCGCCCGGCCCCGCGCCGGCGAGGACCACCGGCGGCGTGTAGAAGCGCCGCAGCGCAAGCCACACCGCGTCGTCGGACCGGAAACGCACGCCTTGTCCCGCGGCGGGCGAGTCCTTCGGGAAGACCATCTCCTCGAACCCGGCCGGCGGCGTGCCTTCGATCTCCGACGCACCGACGACGACGAGGTCGTCCCCGAACTCGGGGGTGACGGCGGGGAAGTCGCGCGCCACCGTCTCCTCGACGCGCTCCCGCGGCGACCGCCGGCTGCGAGGTGCGATCCGCGTCTCAGCCCCCTTCTCAACCCCCCGTTCAGCCCCCCTCTCAACCATGGAGCACCTCGGCCACCGAGCGCGTCAGCGAGCTCAGGCGCTCGCGGTCTTCGTCCGGGGTCTTGAAGTCTTCCAGCGTGAGCACGGTCGCGTGCTCGCGCACGGCCGGGTCCACGTTCCTCGGCAGGCCGAGGTCGATCAGGAGCGGCGGAGTCGGGAGGCCGGCCACGTGCTCGACGCGAACGACCGGATGGCCGCACCCGACGGCGCAGACGACGACGTCCCAGTAGTCGAGCCTCGAGACGGCGTCGGAGAGGCTCATCCCGCCGGCCGGCAGGCGCTCCACCGTCCGGTTGGCCCGGTCCGGAGGCGTCGGCAGGGAGTCGGCCATCTCCGTCGCGAGGTGACCGGCGCCCAGAAGGAGGACGCGGCTCCCCTCGGGGATCCGGTCCTTCACGAGCGACCTCAGGCCGTCCCGGTCCACGCCCTGCATCGCCCTCACGCGCTTCGCGAGCCGCAGCGCACGGTCGTGCAGATTCTGGAGGTGGACGCCCGCCACGTTCGCCGCAAACGCCCGGCGGAACGCCTCCTTGAACTGGGCCGTGATCTGGGTCTCGCAGACGACCTCGGACAGGTGGCCGGCCACGACGTCGGCGGCGTGGGTGAGGACCTCTTCCCCGCGCCGGACGTACACGTGGTCGGCGACCGCGTCGAGCCCCATCACGGAACGGACCGCGCCCCGCAGGGAGTCGTCCATCCGCGACCATGCGTAGAGCTCCATGCGGTTGCAGGTCACGAGGAGCGCGAACTCCTCCAGGGAGGCGAGATGCCGGAGCATCGCCTCGACCCGCTCCCGGCGTTCCACGTCCGGACGGACGGCCTCGAAGGTCTCGAAGCCGAGGGTTCGGACATCCACGCCGATCACGACCAGCTCGCGGTCCCCTCCGAGCAGGTCCTCCAGGCGCAGGCGCATGAACTTGGCCTGGCGGCAGGAGGCGCCTTCGGTGGTGATGCTCACCTGGCCCCGCCCCCACCGGAGCACGGACGGGGAGATGAAGTCCCCGGCGCGCCAGGAGGAGGCGGAGGAGGAGAGGAGACCGCGGTCGGCGGCGTCCGCGGCGATCCGGACGTTCAGCGTGTCGTCGTCCGTCGCCGCATAGACGAGGAAGGGTTCGAATTCGTCGAGCAGGGTCGGGTCGTAGCGGCCGATCCGAATTCGGACGTCCGGGTCCTCTTCAAGCGCCCTCACCTCCGGGTCGATCTCCGGCGCCACGAGGACGACTCGCGCACCGTGATCGAGGAGGTTCACCAGCTTCCGATGGGCCACGTGCCCCGCCCCCACGAGGAGGCAGAGCCGGTCCTTCAGAAGCAGGTTGATCGGGAGCGTACGAAACGCATCCCCCGACCCGGAGCTATGGGAATCTCCGCGCATTCTGCCCTGCGTTCGATCAGGTTTCCGGTGGGAGCGCCCGCGCGAACGGGCGCTCCCTCACCCGGATCTCCGTGCTAGACGCAGCCGGTCGGCTTCGGCAGGCCGGCGAGCTTGCAGGCGCCCTTCGCGGGGCCGCTGGGGAACAGCTCGTAGATCTGCTTGACGTTGAAGCCGGTCTCCTTGCAGAGGCGGCGGACCATCGGCGCGATCTTGTTCTTCAGGTAGTACTCCCGAAGGTAGTTGATCACCTTCCAGTGGTCGTCGGTGAGAGCCTCGACGCCCTCGTCCTTCGCGAACTCCTCGGCGACCCGCTCCGACCAGAGATCCGGCTCCTGCAGGAAGCCATCCTCGTCCAGCGTGCACTCGACACCATCGATGACCTTGACGAAATCACTCATCGTTTCCTCCTGGATCCTTCGTCCCTTTGTCTTTCGATAAGGACAAGACCCGGTTCCTTCTCTCAGGGCCCCGGCCCACTCCTACGCGGAGCTGGTCATGGGGTCGTACATTTCGATGTAGCCGCACGGACACTGCTCCGCGCACTTGTCGCAGCCCTTGCAGAACTCCAGCTTGAACTTGTAGGGGTCGCCCACGATCAGCGGCTTGACGATGGCGTTGTCCTGGCAGAAGCTCCAGCACGTGCCGCAGTCGAAGCACTCCCCGCAGGAGAGGCAGCGGGCGGCTTCCTCCACCGCCTGCTCCTCCGTCAGTCCGGACTGGATTTCCGCGTCCGGATCGGCGAGGGCCGCCTCGGCGGCCATCTCCTCCCCGTGCTCCCTCAGCTTCTTCTCGTAGAAGGTGAGGACCATCTTGTCGGCCTTGATCTCGGGCTTCGTCTCCTCGGCCGGACGCTCGATACCGCGGATGCCGTAGTCGATCGTCTCCGCCGCGACGCGCCCCTGGAAGATGGCGGTCGTGACGAGCGCGAGGTTGAGGTTGTCACCGCCGGAGTAGACGCCGTCGACCTGCGTGGCGCCGTACTCGTCGGCCTTGATCCAGTCCTTCGGCGTCTCGCGCAGGTCCTCGAGGCCGGTGAAGTCCGGCTCCTGGCTGATCGCGGCGACGATGGTGTCCACCGGGATGGTGAACTCCTCGCCCTCGATCGGGACGGGACGGCGACGGCCGGAGTCATCCGGCTCGCCGAGTTCCATCACCTGGCAGCGCATCGAGACGGCCCGGCCGTTCTCCACGTTGATCTCGAGCGGCGCGGCGAGGAGGCGGATGTCCACGCCCTCCTTCTCCGCCCCGTCGATCTCTTCCTGGATGGCCGGCATCTCTTCGCGGGTCCGGCGGTACAGGATCATGGCGTCGGAACCCATGCGACGCGCCATCCGGGCCGCGTCGATGGCCGTGTCGCCACCGCCGATCACCACGACGTTCTTCCCGACGTCGATCGTCTTGCCCTGGTTCGCCTCGTTCAGGAACGAGGTGCCGGTCCAGACGTTCTCGGCGTCCTCGCCCGGGCAGCGCAGGAGGCGGCCCTGGTGGGCGCCGATCCCGACGAAGACCGCGGCGTACTGCTGCCGGATCTCCTCCAGGGGGATGTCGCGGCCGATCGAGACGTCGCACTTCAGTGTGACGCCCATGTCGACGATCCGCTGGATCTCCGCGTCGAGGACGTCCCGGGGCAGCCGGTACGCCGGGATGCCGTAGCGCAGCATCCCGCCGGCCTTCGGGAAGGCCTCGAACACGGTGACCGGGTAGCCGTGCTTCCGCAGGTGGAAGGCCGCGGACAGCCCGGCGGGGCCGGCGCCGATCACGGCGATCGGCTTGTCGGCGTGCTCCATCTCGCCCGCGGGCAGGGCCAGCTCCTTCTCGAGACCCCAGTCGCCGATGAAGCGCTCCATCGCGTTGATGCTCGCCGCCTCGTCCAACTCGTTGCGGTTGCATCCGGTCTCGCACGGGTGCGGGCAGACGCGGCCGCAGACGGAGGGGAACGGGTTGTTCTTCGTGAGCATCGTGAAGGCGGTCAGGAACGTCTCGTCGCGCGGCTTCTCGTGCTTCTCCCCGTCGGCGATCGTCCGGAGGATGCCCCGGATGTCGGTGCCCTGCGGGCAGTTCAGCTGGCAGGGCGGCGTCTTCGCCACCCACTTCGGCCGGCGATCCGACTGCACGGTGCTGGACCCGCTGGACGAGCTCCTCAGACTTCCGAGCTTCTTCTTCTTCTTCTTTCCCGAGCGCTTGATCGCCATGGAACCTCGCTTTCCAGTTCTAGATCAGACTTTCACAGGCCGGTGCCCGGGCCCGCAGGGCCAGAGGGCCCAGCCCGCATGGAACAAGCTCCCACAGGCCGGTGCCCGGGCCCGCAGGGCCAGAGGGCTCAGCCCGCATATGGATACAGCCCACGCTTCACGTCCTCCAGGTTCTCGAGCATGCGGTGGTGCTTCTCCTCGTCGGCCAGCAGGTAGCCGAGGAAGAAACGGACGAACAGCTGGTTCGAGTTCCTGCGGGCCTCGTGGGCCATGCTGATCGCGTCCTTCTCCAGCTCGTCGTGCTCCTCGACCTTGTCCCAGATCGCCGCGACCTCTTCCGGGGTCACGGTGAAGGCCTCCTTCGTGAGGCCATCGAGGATGAGCTGCTGGACGCGACGGTGCTGCCCCGAGTCCTGCTTGATGATCTCGAGGACTTCCAGCAGGACCGGATTGTCCGTCTGGTCCTGGAGGCTCTTCAGCAGGGCGATGCCGGACTCCTCGAGCTTCTGCCACTTCTTGAGGAGAGCGACGAGCTCCTCCTGCTGCTCCTTCTGGGACTTCTTCTCCTTCGGGCTCATCGGCTTCGTCCTCCACAGGTTGCGCGTTCCTGACTTTCCCCACTTCGTCCGCGACGGGCCCGGGCCGCCGCCATGAGGGCCGGCGCCCATTCGGGAGTCGCGGTCGCGTGCAGGTGATTCCACGACGCGAAGACGTTGTTCGCGACCAGGCCGTCCCGGCCGTCCCGGCTCCCCTTCCCCCGGCGGACCTCCATCACCGTCCGCGTGTCGACGGGCGCGCCCGTCAGGCGGGAGTAGTGGAACTCGTGACCCCTGAGGATCGTGCCGGGAGCGAAGAACGGGTTGGCCTCGTCGACGGCCATCTCGGCGTAGCCATGCCCCTGGGGCCTCTCCATGACCTCGATGTCCACGCCGAGGACACCGGCCATCTCCGCGGTCCGGCCCCGCCAGGTCACCGAACGGGAGAGCCAGATCAGCCCTCCGCACTCGGCGTAGACGGGAAGGCCGTCCCGGACGGCGCCCTCGACGGAATCGATCAGGGACCGGTTTCCGGCCAGAGCGGCGGCGTGAGTCTCCGGGAAGCCCCCTCCGATGTAGAGGAGGTCGACCTCGGGAAGGAGAGGATCGTCGAGCGCGGACACGGGAACGACTTCCGCGCCGGCGGCCTCGAGCGCCTCCAGGTTTTCCGGGTAGTAGAAGGTGAAGGCGGAATCGCGGAAGACCGCGACCCGGAGGCCTGCACCCGTTGCGTCCACGCCGTCCGGCTCCGGGACCGACTCGAGCGGTCCGGCCGAACGGGCGGTTTCGAGAAGGGCGTCCAGATCCACGTGCTCCGCCATCACCCCGCCGAGCCGTCGGACGACGTCGACCATGCGGTCGTGTTCCTCCGGCGGCACGAGGCCGAGGTGACGGTCGGGAAGCAGGTGAGAGTCCGATAGCTTCGGGATCGCACCCAGCACGGGGACGCCCGTCTCTCCTTCGATCGCACGGCGGACCTCGGATTCATGTCGAGACCCGGCCCGGCGATTGGCGACGACCCCGGCGATGTGGACCTCGGGCGCGAGGGCCCGGCAGCCGGCCACGAAGGCGGCCGCGGTCCGGGTGACCTTGGTGACGTCGAGCACGAGGAGGACGGGGGCGCCGAGGGTGGTCGCCAGGGCCGCGGTACTCGTACCGTCGAGCCCGTCGAGCAGTCCCCGGTTTCCCTCCACCACGGCGACGTCGGTATCTGCGGAGTGAACGGCGAAGGAATGGAGCACCCCCGGCTCACCCATGAGCCAGGTGTCGAGGTTGCGGGCGGGGCGTTCCGCCGCGCGGGAAAGCCACGCGGCGTCGATGTAGTCGGGCCCCTTCTTGAACGCGGAGACGGCGAATCCGGCCTGCCGCCATGCGCTCGCGAGGCCGAGGGAGACCAGGGTCTTACCCGAGTCCCCCCCGGCACCCGCTACCACGAGTCTCGGAGGTGCGGCGGTCATCGAGCGATCGAGAGACCTAGTTCTCTGCGCCTTCCTTGTGCGGCAGCTCGATGTACGAGCCGCCGAAGTATGTGTAGACACAGCGTTCGGTCTCGATCAACTGGCGGATGGCCTTCTTGCAGAGCTTCTTGTCCACCCGGTCGCCGAAGAGCTCGATCATCATCTTGGTCAGGTCGCCGGGCTTCAGCTTCTTCTGGCCCGCGGCCGCCTTGACCTGCTCGAACATCTTGTCGGCGATCTCGTCGATACTGACCATGTCAGACATTTCCGCCTCCTGTCCTTCTCCGGTGAGTTCGACTCAGTGCACGATCTGGGTCGACCGCTTGAAGGTCAGCCCGGCGTGCTTGAAGTCGTCGATGTGCTCCTTCTGGAAATCGATCCCGGCCATCCGGAAGAACTTCGGCCAGGTGATCCGGTCGATCCACTCGCCCATCCGCTCGTAGGGCTTGGCGTTGTCGGCCCACAGCTCGACGAGCTTCAGAACGGCATCGGTCACTTCCGGCCACCGCGGCGGATTGTTCGGGATGTAGGGAATGGCCAGCTTCGAGAACATCGGCTCGGAGCGGGCGTTGCTGACCTTGCCGCCGACCCAGATCGAGACGCCGTCGTTGACGGGGTCGTTCAGGGTCATCGACGGGCAGACCGTGAAGCAGTTCGCACAGAACATGCACTGCTCCTCGATCACCTCGACGGACGGGTTGCCCTCGATGTTCTGGGGGCGGATGGCCGCCGTCGGGCAGGACGCCACGACGTTCGGAATCTCGCACACCTTGTTCAGCGTGGTGTGGTCGGTCACCGGCGCCTTGCGGTGGATGCCGAGGATCGCGATGTCCGAGCAGTGGACGGCACCGCACATGTTCAGGCAGCAGGCGAGGGCGATGCGCAGCTTCCCGGGGACCTTCTTCTCACCGGTGAAGTACGGGTGAACGCCGTCCATGACCGCCTTGACGATGCCGGACGCGTCCGTCGCCGCCGAGTGACAGTGCACCCAGCCCTGCGTGTGAACGATGCTGGTGATCGAGGCGCCCATGCCGCCGACCGGGATCTTCGCCGCGTCCATGTCCGCGATGAGCGGGTCGATCTTCTCCTTGTCCGACAGGAGGAACTCGACGTTGTGGCGGCTCGTGAAGCGCAGGTGGCCGTCGCAGTACTTGTCGGCCAGGTCCGCGTATTCCCGGATGCGATCGATCGAGAGGAGGCGGGGCGAGCCACCGCGAACGGTGAAGATCTCGTCGCCCGACTCGCCGACGTGAACCATCACGCCCGGCCGCAGGATCTCGTGGTACTTCCACTTGCCGTAGTTGGCCTTGATGACCGGAGGCAGGAACTTGTCGTAATGCGGGGGGCCGATGTCCGTGACCCTCTTGGCGGCATCACTCATCGTCGTCCTCCTCGTCCTCGTCCTCGTCCATCTCGTAGAACACGTACGGGTTTTCACGCGGGAAGGCGACCATCTCCGGCTCCGGGTCGAGCCCGATCGCGTCGAGGAAGTTGCCGAGGCCGACGCGCTGGATGAACTCACCGACGCGCTCACGGTTCTTGCCTTCCTCGCCCCAGACGTCCCAGATCTCCTCCACGAGTTCCTTGAGGTCCTCGTAGGGGGCTTCCGGCTTCCAGAAGGGCACCAGCACCGACGAGAGCAGCGCGCCCTCGACGATCGGGGCCTTGGAGCCGAGCAGGATCGTCGCGCCCCGGTCCTTCCCGGGGGCCAGCGCCTTCGGCATCACGTTGATGCAGTGCATGCACTTGCGGCAGGAGCCGTTTTCGATGGCGAGCTTCTCGCCATCCCAGGCCATGCACTTGCCGGGGCAGTTCAGGATGACGTCCTGGACGATGTCCAGGCCGTCGTCGACGTACTTCTTCACTTCGGCGTCGTCCTGCTGGATCTCGTCCCGCCAGGTCCCGATGATGCTCATGTCCGCGCGAGCGATCGAAGCGACGCAGTCGTTCGGGCAGCCCGCCATCTTGAACTTGAACTTGTACGGGAACATCGGACGGTGGAGTTCGTCCTGGAACGACATCGTCAGGTCCTGCGTGAGGGCCATCGTGTCGTAGCAGGCCCACTCGCAGCGCGCCTGACCGAGGCAGCAGCTGGGCGTCCGCACGTCGGAGCCGGAGCCGCCGAGGTCGAACCCCAGATCCGTCAGCGCCTTGAAGGTGGGCTCCAGCTCGGGAGTGGACGTTCCGAGCAGGATGATGTCACCGGTCGAGCCGTGCATGTTCGTCAGGCCGGACCCGTGCTCTTCCCAGATGTCGCAGAGACCGCGCAGGGCCTCCGAGGTGTAGAACCAGCCCGCGGGCTGGTTGATGCGGAGGGTGTGGAAGTGGGAGATCCCCGGGAAGTCGTCCGGGAGGTCCGAGTAACGGCCGATGACGCCGCCCCCGTACCCGAGGACGCCGACGATCCCGCCGTGCTTCCAGTGGCCGATCCGCTCTCTGTAGGACCGCTCGAGCTGGCCGAGCAGGTCCTTGGCCGATTCCGTCCGCTTCGCGGCGGTCTTGATCTCCGTCACGAAGCTCGGCCAGGGTCCCTTCTCCAGTTCATCTAGAAGGGGAGTTTCCGGTAGTTCCGCCATGCCGCAATCCTCCTCGCTCCCTCGAATGGCGACCGGTCCTCGTGGGAATGACCGGCCGTTCCAGTTACGGATGAGTCCGACGCCGGACCGAAGATGCGGCAGACAGATGAAGCTCGGCGGACAGGCACAACCCTGAAAGACGCCCGGCGAGCCGATCTGATCGGTCCGGCGGCGGCATAAGTCGCCCGAACGGCGCGCAAATGCGCAAACACCAAGCCAATACCCCCCTCGGAGGCGGGGCCGGGAAGCCCCGATTCCCGCGGATGGACGTGGAACACCTCTACTCCTTGTGTGGAAAGGAGTTGCATGGATGTTACGTTTCCGTACCAGATAGGTCCGATTTAGGATCTAAGCATTGTGGATCTCATGATTTAGAGCAGTTTTGCGTCCCTCGGCCCTGATTCCCCGTTTCCGCCCTCGGCTGGGGACGGATCAACAGCTGGACCGGGACTATTCCGCACTTGATTCCGCGGACCGTCGGATCGTCCCCGGCACGGATGTTGCCCCTCTGGACGGCAGGGCGCGCCGGTGGGCGAATCCGGCCCGGCCGGGGACCACGATCCTCCCGGTCGGAGCATGGGAAGCGGCCGGGGAAATCTTCCCGGTTCACGCGATATTCCGCCGGAGCCCGGAGGTCCGATCTGAAACGCAGCGCCACGAAATACCAGCTCGCCGCGGGCTTCCTGGCTCTCGTGCCGGGGCTGCTCATCGCCACCGTCGTCATCGTTCTCTGCCGCCCGGGCACGGTCGGGCTGGACACGGTCGCGATCGTCGCCGTGAGCCTCTCGGTCCTCTGCGCCGGCCTCGCCGCCCTCTTCGTGGGCTGGCTCGCGCGCAAGTGGCTCGACCCCGTCTCGCGTCTCGCCCGGAAGATGGAGGAGGTCCAGGCCGGAGACCTCTCCGTCGAAGTGCCGGTGGAGCGGGAGGACGAAATCGGGGAGCTCGGCCGGCACTTCAACGAGATGGTGCAGGCCATCCGCCGGACCCGGGAACGGTCGAGGGAGGCGAACCAGCGCCAGGCGAACATCGAGAAGTTCGCCGCCCTCGGCCGCCTCTCCGCCGGCGTGGCCCACGAGATCAACAACCCCGTCGGCGGGATCCTGACCGCCCTGGAGGTGATCGGCCACCTCAACCCGGAATCCCGGCGGTACAAGGACTACATGGTGCTGATGAAGTCCGGCCTGGAGCGCATCGGCGAGATCGTTCACCAACTCCTGCGCTTCGCCCGTCAGCCCTCCGGCCAGCGCGACCTCGTGGACCTGAACGCCATGGTCCAGGACGTCTCCCACCTCGCGCGGCTGCAGTACCGCTCGTCCCGGATGCACATCGTCACCCGGTTCGGAGAGATCCCGCTGGTGGACGGCGACACGGACCTCCTGAACCAGCTGTTCCTGAACCTCTCCATGAACGCCTTCCAGGCGATGGCGGACGGCGGCATCCTCACGACCACCACGAGCACCGACGAGGAGGACAACGCGGTCGTCTGCCTCGAGGACACGGGCCCCGGCCTGCCCGTCGAGGAGCTCGAGAGCATCTTCGAGCCTTTCTATACGACGAAGGAGGTCGGCGAGGGAACCGGACTCGGGCTGTCCGTTGCTCTTGGCATCGTGCAGGCCCACGGGGGTACGATCGAGGCTTCGAACCGGCCCGAGGGCGGCGCGCGGCTCACGATCCGCCTGCCCGCCGCACCGGGCCCCGACGGAGAAGACTGAGATGCCTCCGAGGTCCCGGCCCATCCGCATCCTGATGATGGAAGACGAGGCGCTCCTGCGGGAGTCCCTCACGGATCTCCTCACGGACGCGGGCTATCACGTCCGCGCGGAGAAGGACGGTCGCGCCGGGCTCAACGCCTGGCGGGAAGAGCGGTTCGACCTGATCCTCCTCGACCTCGTCATGCCCGGCGTCGACGGGATGGCCGTCCTGGAGGAGATCCGCGCCGGGGACACCGGGATCCCGGTCATCATCATGACGGCCCACGGCACCGTGGAGACGGCCGTCGAGGCGATGAAGCTCGGCTCCAACGAGTTCCTCACGAAGCCGTTCCGCACCGAGGACCTCGTGAAGCGGCTCGAGCGGTATGAGGACCTCATCCGGCTCCGTGAGGAGAACTTCGTCCTCCGTCAGGAGCGCGTCGACCACCCGATCGTCGGGGAGAGCCGCCAGATCCGGGAGCTCCTGGGCCAGATCGAGATCGTCGCCACCAACCACGCGACAATCCTGATCACCGGGGAGAGCGGGACCGGCAAGGAGCTGGTGGCCCGGGCGATCCACGACCAGAGTGAGCACGGCTCCGGCCCCTTCGTGAAGGTGAGTTGCCCCTCCCTGCCCGAGACGCTCCTCGAAGCGGAGCTTTTCGGCCATGAGAAGGGCGCTTTCACGGGCGCCCACCAGCGGAAGATCGGCCGGTTCGAGCTCGCGCACGAGGGAACGATCTTCCTCGACGAGATCGGCGACATCTCCCCCGTCGTGCAGGTGAAGCTGCTCCGCGTCCTGCAGGAGCACGCCTTCGAGCGCGTCGGCGGCACGACGACGATCGAACCGCACACGCGCGTCGTGTGCGCCACCCGTTTCGACCTGAAGACCATGGTCGACGAGGGGAGGTTCCGGGAGGACCTGTATTACCGCCTGAACGTCGTGACGCTGGAGGCGCCGGCGCTGCGCGACCGGCCGGAGGACATCCCGCTGCTGGTCGAGCACTTCATGCGGAAGGCCTCGTTCAACCAGGGGAAGCAGGTGGCGGAGATCGCCCCGACCTGTGTCCGTCTGCTGAAGGCGTACGGCTGGCCGGGCAACGTGCGACAGTTGGAGAACACGATCGAGCGCGCGGTGATGTTCTGCCGGACGAAGAAGATCGGGATCGCCGACCTCCCTCCGGACCTCCGCCAGTACCGCGAGGAGTTGAAGGGCAGTTGCCCGGACGAGTTGGACATCCACTGCCATGTCCGCGAGACGGAGCGGATGATCATCGGCAAGGCGCTGGGGCGCACGGGCGGCAACCGCACGCGCGCCGCCGACCTCCTGGGCATCTCGCGCAAGCGCCTGTGGGAAAAGATCAAGGAACTGAACGTCCTGGTGGACTGAATCTGCAAATCGGGGTCAGACCCCGATTTGCAGATTGTCAGGCTCCGGTCAGCTCCGCCACCTTCGCCAGGTAGGCGTCCTTCTTTACCGGCTTCTCGAAGAAGCCCTCCGGCGGCGGGACCTGCTTCCGGGACGAGATGAAGCCCTCGAACGTCCCCTCGCCGCCGCGGCCCGACCACGGGTTCGTCACGCCGGTGACGATCACGATCGGGACGCCCGCCAGGTCCGCGTCCTCCTTCATCTCCCGGTAGAACCGCACGCCCGACTTCTCCGGCATGGACATGTCGAGGGAGACGAGGTCCGGCCGGTCGGCCTTCACCGCGTCCATCGCCTCGGCGCCGTTGTTCGCCGTCGTCACCCGGTGGCCCGCGTCCGTGAGCATCGCGGAGAGATAGGTGATGACGTCCGCTTCGTCGTCCACGATCAGGATGTGCGCCATCGGATCAGCTCCACTCCCAGTCGATGAAACCGGGGTTGACGTCTTCCATGCAGTTGACGATCAGCTCGACGAGCCCGCCGTACAGGATGCTGTGCTTCTCCCAGAGGTCGTAGTACGAGATCATGTCCCGGTACTGGCCCTTGCAGTTGCTGCAGGGCGCGGCGACGTACTTCCGGATCGAGGGGTCCATCTCGTCCTCGAAGGCCAGAATCGTCTGCTCGATCTTCTTCCGGCCCGAGACCTGGGCGCGCCAGTCCGCGAAGTTGTGGCCGCTCATGATCGCGAAGCCGCTCCCGCCCCCGCAGCAGTAGTTCTCCACGCCGTGCGGGTTCATCTCGCGGAACCGCGGCGCGATCTTCTCGAGGACCCGACGCTGGGGCGTGACGATCCCCATCAGCCGCACCATGTTGCACGGGTCGTGCAGCGTCACGGGGAAGTCGTTCCGCGACGGGTCGAGCTTCAGCTTGTCGTTGCAGACCAGATCCTCGAGCACCGCCATCGAGCTCTCGCGCGGGATGTTCAGGTCGCCCGTCAGGACACGGTCGGCGATGACGGTCAGCGCCTTGTGCGCGTGGCCGCACTCGCCCATGACGATCTTCTTCACGCCGAGCTTCTTCGCGGCGGACGCGTGGTGGATCGCCACCCGGGCGAACTGGGCGTCGTCGTAGAAGAGACCGTAGTTGATCGAGTCGTAGCCCGCGATCTCGCTGGACAGAGTCCACGAGAGCCCCGCCGCCTCGAAGATCGTCGCGAACGCGCCGACGTTCTCCGGCCAGGCCATGATCTCGCCGGCGTTGTGAAGGAGCAGGATGTCCGCGCCCTCCACGTCCCACGGGGTCTCGACCTTCATCCCCGTGATCTCGGTCATGTCCTCGTCGATGAACTCGACGTTGTCCTTCACGACCAGCGCGTTCATGCCGGTCGAGGAGCCGACCTTCATCTGCAGGACGGAGCCGTTCTCGTGCAGTTCCTTCGGGTAGATGTCCATCTCCTGGGAGAAGACCTTCCGGATCTCGCGCGCCGCGAGGCCGTTGTCACAGCCGACCGGGCAGGTCTGGGCGCAGCGGCGGCAGAGGTTGCAGCGGTAGGCCAGCTCGGCCAGCCGCGCCACGGTCCGCCAGTTGAGCGTCAACTTCCCGGAGCGGAAGCTGCTGAGAAGCTTCCCGTTCGTCTTGACGAACTTCTTGTAGATCCGCCGGAGGATCTCGGTGCGGTAGGCCGGCCGGTAGATCGGGTTCCGCCCGCTCATCTCGTAGGTGTGGCACGCGTCGGAGCACGTGTGGCACTTGGCGCAGTGGTCCATCGTGAGGAGCAGCGGCTGCAGGAACGTCCAGTTGTTGTGACCCTCGAAGAGCTTCTGGACACCGCCGAGGAACTTCTCGACCAGCGCCTTCTTCTCGGCCTCGTCCTTCGGCTCCGGCATGTTGAGAACGAGGGTGCCGTCGAGGTCGCTCCCGGCGCACTCGAGCGCCTTGCCGTTGAGATTCGCGAACTCGGGCGTCTCGTCGAGCACCGGCAGTTCCTTCAACTCCTCCTTGCGCGTCTTGCTGAGGAACTCCTCCCTCTCCTTCGAGATGTCCTCGGGCTTCACGCGGTCGTAGCTCATGACTCACCTCCCTCGGACTCCTCCGGGATGCCGGTCGAGGTCGCGACGTCGACCCAGGTCTTCGTCCCGTCGGCGGCGTCGATGTGCGACGCGGCCCAGGTCGGCTTCAGCGCGAGCGCGCGGCCGACCCGCCGCTCCAGCTTCGACCCCGCCGTCATCGGCTCATCGCTCCACCGGACGTCGTGATACATGAAGTACTTCGTGAAGAAGTGCGACATGTGGGTGAAGGGGATGTACGTCATCAGCAGCGTGAGCAGGATCACCTGGACGACCTGCAACCCGCCGAGCGCTCCCCCGTCGAACGTGAACAGCCCGTGGAAGAACCCGCGCATCTTCGCGAAGTCGGGGTCGGCCGTGATCTGCCCGAGCAGCGCGATGCCGAACGCGGCGATGAAGAAGACCAGGTTGAAGAAGTCCACCGGCAGCGAGAAATCGCGGTACTCCTCGTCGGTCATCCGGCGGTGGAGCAGCGCGACCGCGCCGAAGAGGCCGAGCGCGAGACCCGCGTAGGCTGCGAGCGGGATCAGCGTCCCGAAGAAGCCGCCCGGCCCGGTCGCGCCGAACAGGCCGCCGAGGACGAGCAGCATCGTGGCGCCGATCAGCAGGTACAGCCCGAAGTGGAACGGGAAGGTCTTCGCCCAGTGGGACTTGTTGTGCTCCTTCACGCCCTGCAGGAGGAGGATCTCCGGCACCATCACCTTCAGCTCGTTGAGCTTCGAGCTGTGGCGCGGCTTCGTCCACCACTCGGGTTCTTCGAGGATGGAGCCTCCGTACTTCGCCTTCTCCCCGGGTTCGTGGGCCACCGGGTAGAGTTCCCAGCGGACGTGGACCGGCAGTCGGGCCAGCTTGAGGAAGCGCTTGATGACGCAGGCGAAGAAGACGGCGACGCACGCGTAACAGAAGACATAGAGCAAGCTCATGTCGGAGAGTCTCCCGCACGGATCTTTAGGACGGACGTCTGCAACCCGGTGTGTGCGCGGCGGCGCGGGCTCTGGACGAGCCAGTCAAGCGACTGAATGATACCCGACCCATAAAACGGGGCAAGCGGCATGCGATCCTGTCTCAAAACCGAGACGTCTCGTTGTTGAGACGGGCCGGTGGCTCGACCGCCTACCAGAGAGTCCGGACGGGATACTGCGTGATCACTTGGTCCGGAGTCACCAGAACCATGCCCCCCATGAGCGCCTGGCTGATGAGCATCCGGTCGAAGGGATCGCCGTGGATGGCCGGGAGTCTGGCGAGGTGGAGTGCCGACTCCTCGTCCAGGGGGAGCGGTTCGACGTCCAGCAACCCGCGCACCCGTGGAACGAAACGGTCCACGGATTCGGGCAGGGGCAGCTTCCCGGCTGCGTGCTTGAGCGAGATCTCCCACACCGAGACGGCACTGAGGTAGGTGTCGTTCGCGGGATCCTGGAACGACTCCCGGGCCGCGGCGGAGAGTCGACTCTCATCGAGCACCAGCCAGAGAAACGTGCACGTGTCTAGGAGGAGCTTCACTCGATGGGAGCCTCGAACGCGGCCAGAGTTTCCTCATCGAGGGGTTCGTAGAACTCCTCCGGAATCGTGAACTCTCCCTTCGCGACGCCGATCGGACGCTTTGTCGTCCGCCGGGGCTTGATCGGGCGGATCTCCGCGACCGGCACGTTGCGCTTGCACACGATGATCGTCTCCCCCTCCCGGACGCACTCGATGTACCGGGAGAGGTTCTTCTTCAGTTCGTACAGGTTGTACCGCTTCATGACCAGATAGTAGATCTGATAGTTGGTCAAGTCAAGCCGGGAGTTCCGCCTCCCGCGGCACTGCTCCTCGCTCCGGCGAATGGCCGGACGGCTCCTGCCGTACAATGCCGCGATGGAGGATGGCCACCCCGACGACGTGACACTCTCCCCCGAGGACCTGAAGCGCCTGGGACTTGGCGGGCAGGGGAATCTGATCTGGCTCATGCGGCGGTTCGAGGGGTTCCCGGAGTTCTTCGGGGCGCTGCGGCCATCCTGGCGCGGCGCGCTGCTCACGATCCTGCTGTGCTGGGGTCTGTGCTGGTTCGACTGGCACTTGTCCCACGCCCTGCATCCCGCCCCCTTCTTCACGGAAGTAGGCCTGCCTGAGGTGACGCTGGTCGAGGCCCTGTCGGCACCGTTCGAGGAGTTGGCGGCGGCACCACTCCGCTGGCCGCTGAGGTGCCTGACGTCCCAGTGGAGCATGGCGGAAGCGTCCGCGGCCCCGTTTCTCGCGATCTTCCTCGCGATCATCCTGTTCCGTTCATCCCGGGCCCGCCCGGGGCGTCTCTGGGCCGGAGGGGCGCTGGCCGCGCTCACGGTTACCGGTGTCGGGTTCTCCCTCTTCGCGTCGGACCGGCACTGGATGAGCGTCGACTACTTCACCGTCCAGGTCGTCGAGTCCGCCGTCCTCCTCGCCGGCGCCACGACGGCCCTCTGGCTGGTGGTTCGCGCCACCGGGCTCTCGCGCGAGCGCGTCTGTCTCTCGGACTGCGCGCTGGCCCTCTTTCTGGCCACGCTGCTCGCCCTCAACCTGCGGATCCTGACCGGGGCACCCACGCTGAGCCTCCGGTTCTTCTTCCGGGGACCGATCCAGTTCTCCGGCGCCGAGTTCATCGACATCGACTTCCACCGGACCGTCTGGGACATCACCGGGTACACCGTCCCCGTCCTCGGAGGCCTGCTCCTGTTCACCCCCGCCCTCGTCGTTCTTCGAGGCTACCGGTTCGTATCGGCCGGCCGTACCGTGGTCCGCTTCGCGATCGCGAGACCGGCCGTTCTCGTTGCCGCACTCGGGGGGCTCGCGCTGGTCGCCTCGCTCCCGATCGGTCGGCTTCTCCTCGCGGTCCCGACCGCGCTCGGCTGGATCGGTATCGTCGATCTCTTCCCCGGGTCTTTCCTCCGGGCGCTGTCGGAGGGAATCCACACGGGTCTCTGCGTCTACGCCACGGCCCTTGTTGCCACGGCGCTCCACGACAGCCTGCCGGCCGCGGTCGACGCTACTCCAACAGACGCGGACTGAGGATCACCCTCTCGCGGTCCGCCATCTCCCGGTCCTTCCGGATCCGTGGGAAGGCGGGCACCCACGGAAAACGATTCCGGGGGTTTCCGTTGTGAAGAACCGACGCCTGTCAGCGATGTTCCACTCGCGTAGAATGCCGCGATGGCGGAGCTACCTTCGGACGACCGCACCCTCTCCCCCGAGGACCTGAAGCGTCTGGGCCTGGCCGGGCACGGGGACCTCGGGATCCTGCGCCGGATCGGTGAGGACCTGTCGGCATTCCGGCGAGCACTTCGGCCGTCGTGGCGGGGACTGTTCGGGACGATCCTCTTCTGCTCCCTGTTCTCCTGGCTGGGCAGAGACCTCGGCCTTTCCCTCACCACGTTTTCATCATGGCCAGGGGAGGGAGAGGCGGAGCAGGCGTCATTCGCAACGGCGCTCGGGAGCATGCTGATTGAGCGCATCGAGGCTCCCTGGCTCGAGTTCGCCCGTCTCACGTACACCCAGTGGAACTACGCGAGTTCCGGCATGCACCCGCTGCTCGTCCTGGTCGCGGGCCTCCTCCTGATCCGATCCGCCAACGGCAGACCGATGAAGACGCTTGTCGGCGCCGCCTGCATCGCGACCGGGGCGGTGGCAGGCTTTCTTCCCCTCGCTGGTGGCTCACCTCCGGAGTACATGTCAATTCTCCCGGCCGACATCCTCTGCACGTTGGCCGGTGCGACAATGGTGGTCTGGCTGGGCCACCGCGCAACGGGGCTGGCATCGCCGAAGGTCCCCTACGCTGCGAATGCCGCGGCACTGGCCGCAGCGGCACTGGTCTCGTTCAATCTCGTCCTGGTCACGACGTTCCTGATCCAGTCCTTCGCACTGTCGTGGAACATGGAATCCTGGAGCGGAGCGCTCGGAGACTCGGAAATCGCGTTCCACGAGGCGATAGGCCCAATCACGGAATACTCGGTGCCGATCCTCGCCGGGTTGCTCTTCCTCGTCCCCGGCCTGATCGTCCTGCGTGGACACTCGTTCCGATCCGCGCTTCGAACACTCCTCCGCATCGTCACGCGACGCACCGGGGCGTTCGCCGCCACCGTCGTCGGCCTCTGCGCCCTGGCCCTGTTATCGCCGGGCAGCATCCTCCGACTCGCCCTGATCCACCTTGGGTGGGTCGACTGGCTCAATGTGAACATCCCGGAGTCACTCGTCCTGGCGGGCTGTCACGGCATCGAGTTCGGTCTCCGCATCTACGCCGTCGCCCTCGCCGCCACGGCGCTCAACGACAGCCTGCCCGGA